>NZ_OSDX01000022.1:0-69274 GCF_900382755.1 Vibrio sp. Evd11 | reverse complement strand
CCACAACGGTATGCTAAGAACAAAAATGCCGTCACTCTTAAGTGAACGGCATTACTCCTTTCGGAGCCTTTTTTATATTTCGCTATTAGAAATATAAATGAGAACGATAAAAATATCTTATCTTTCCCAGTATGCTTCTTCTAGGCTATCTTCTCTTTCAGGAAGGCCGCGAGACAAGCGTGGTGAGTGCTGAACCAACACTTCATAGCTTGCACGGTTTGAATATTTACAAACTTGTGAAAAAGATGAATACGTTAAAAATGCATGTTGATGCTTGCTAGAGTTCGGCACATTTTCTTTATGATATTTATTTGCTGCCATATCATGTAATAAAGCCGACAACGCCGCATCCCCTGCACCATTGGTATTTTTGATCTTTTCTGGACCACCCATGTAAGGGGCAATATGCGAATAGATCTTCGTTGGGTAGTCACATAAGTCTTTATGCGCAGGACGGCTAAATTCATAGCGGTTAAATTCAGCAATCGAGCCTGGTAACAACGGTAATGACGTTTCACGCTTCACAGCATCTTCAGTGTAACCCGCCATAAACAAGCCAACAGGGCCAGCCGTACATAGAACTAAGTCTACCCAATCGAGTGCTTTGTCCGAAGCAGCAAGCGGATCGCTTTCACCAGTTAAGGCTTCAGCTTCGTCTTCATTCATTGCAACAACGGTTACGTGCTGTTCCAGGAAATCTTTCCAAAACTCTGGATCATCTTGAATAACGAATTTAGTACCAAGTGTTAAAACAACTGGCACATCGTATTTCTTCGCGTATTCGATCGCTTTCATTGTTGCTTCAGGCATAGGGTCGCCTGGCTTACAACGAACTAGATACGCTGTTAATACTAAAGCAGAAGCACTTTTGAAGATTTTCTCAGGAATGCTTTCTGGTTTTAATTGGTTCATTTGTCCTTCGCTAATTGCGAAAGTACGTTCACCATCTTCTGTAATTAATGCAAAGCAACGACCAATTGCGCCATCTACCCCTTGTAAATGGTTCAGATCCATTCTGCTTGATGTATTACATAAATAGCGGTAACCGTAGCTACCAATTTTAATATCTTGGCTCATTACACCTAACAGTGTTGAACGGTCATCCGCCAATACTGAGTAATTGTGTAATGTGTTCCCGATCGTACCACCAGCGTATTCATTGGTGATCAGGCACTGTTCTTTTAATTCTTGATATAAAGATTCAGCAGCTTCATCACCGATAACCAGTGAGTGCCCCTTACTTAGGCCATATTTTTCGATTAGCTCAGAACTCACTTTCGCTTCAATATCCACCAAAGTTTGGTCAATACCGATAATATGAGTACGTGACATTCTTTTGCTAGTTTGAGCTTGGCTTACTAAAGGATCACGAGCGTGAACCGGAAAATAGTGCTTTGATTTACGTTGTCCAGGGAATTTCATAAGGCTAGTCTAAGTCAAGGGGAAATAGGTGGCGGATTCTACCGCGCTATATTTAACGCGGCAATCTTTCAAACTATAGCAAACGTTTGCTAGGCTATTTTTTTATTCGCCTTCCATAAAGCTTAAATCAGGCAGCATGCCTAAATGCTCAGCGTAACGTTTTTGATTAAACTCAGCGCCGTTTTTCATCACGTCAAATACCTCAATTGCCAATGCACATGCCATTGCAGCAATTGCCTCTTCACGAGGAGTACCTGTCATCATTAAACGCATCAGCGTCTCTTTTACTTTCACAGGTTGGCCATCTTCAAGTTGGTTCTCGATAATCTCGATCAACTGTTCTTCTTGCATAAACTCATTTTGTTCAGACATTTTTTATCTCAGGTCTTGGATTTCGAGCGACTATGCCACATATAGATCTGACATCCTAGCGAGTCTCCTCGCGTTCATGCGATTCTCTAACGAAGTCAGCGCAATATTTGTGCAAATGAAACTGTGATTCCGGTCTCGGATCTGTCACGGTGTTTCTCTTTCTGTTAGAATCTGCGACCAAGTAATAGTAACGGTGTTTAGACATGTCAGATATCAGCTCTGGAAACAGCGAAAAGAAAGTAATTGTCGGTATGTCCGGCGGTGTAGATTCGTCAGTATCGGCGTATCTTCTTCAGCAACAAGGCTATCAGGTAGAAGGCCTTTTCATGAAAAACTGGGAAGAAGACGATAACGAAGAATACTGCACGGCAGCTGAAGACCTTGCTGATGCTCAAGCGGTATGTGACAAGTTAGGTATCCACCTTCACACTATCAATTTTGCAGCAGAGTACTGGGATAATGTATTCGAGTACTTTCTTGAAGAATACAAAGCGGGTCGTACACCGAACCCAGATATCCTTTGTAACAAAGAAATCAAATTCAAAGCATTCTTAGAGTTTGCGGATGAAGTATTAGACGCAGACTACATTGCTATGGGTCATTACGTTCGTCGTACTTTCCCAACTCAAGAAGAGCTAGACGCTGGCGTGAAACCAGAAATGCTACGTGGCCTAGACAGCAATAAAGACCAAAGCTATTTCCTATACACGCTAAGTTCAGATCAAGTGGCACGCAGCCTATTCCCTGTGGGTGAATTAGAAAAGCCTGAAGTGCGCCGTATTGCTGAAGAGCAAGACTTGATCACTGCGAAGAAGAAAGATTCAACAGGCATCTGCTTTATCGGTGAGCGTAAATTCACGGAGTTCTTAGGCAAATACCTACCTGCTCAACCGGGTAATATCGAGACACCTGAAGGCCAAGTGATTGGTCAACACCAAGGCTTGATGTACCACACTTTAGGTCAACGTAAAGGCCTACATATCGGCGGCACTAAAGGTGGCGGCGGTAACGAAGAACCATGGTTTGTTGGTGAAAAAGATCTTAAGCGTAACGTTCTGATCGCGGTTCAAGGTAAAGACCACCCGCTTCTTAAATCAGAAGGTTTGTTCGCATCTCAGCTTCATTGGGTTAATCGCACACCAATTACTGAAGTTATGACATGCACGGTAAAAACACGTTACCGTCAGACCGATATTCCTTGTACAATCATCCCAATTGACGATGATAACATTAAGGTTATCTTCGATGAGCCGCAAATCGCTGTAACACCAGGCCAGTCGGCTGTGTTCTACCAAGATGAAGTATGTCTTGGTGGTGGTATCATCGAAAAACGCATCTAATCTAATCGAACGAACAACAAACGATAGAAAACAACTAGGAGTTACTACGTGGCTAATACACTTTATGACCGTACTATTGCTTTCGCTGGAATTTGCCAAGCTGTGGCTTTGGTTCAACAAGTAGCGAAAGACGGCCGTTGTGATAAAGATGCCTTCGAAGCTTCACTCAATGCCATTTTAAATACTAACCCAGCGAACACTGTGGGTGTATTTGGCCGTGAGGCGAACCTAAAGCTAGGCCTTGAATGCTTAGTAAAGGGTATCGACAGTACTCCTGCTGGTAGCGACATTACTCGCTACATCATCAGCTTGATGGCGCTTGAACGTAAACTATCTGCTCGCAATGACTCTATGTCACAGCTTGGCGATCGTATTCAAACTGCAGAGCGTCAAACTGAGCACTTCGATCTGTTTGATGAGCAAATGATCAGCAACCTTGCGAGCATCTACTTAGATGTAGTGAGCCCTATTGGCCCTCGTATTCAGGTTTCTGGTACGCCAGCAGTACTTCAACAGACATCGAGCCAACATAAGGTTCGCGCCCTGCTATTATCAGGCATTCGAAGCGCTGTTTTGTGGCGTCAAGTTGGCGGCAAACGTCGCCACCTTATCTTCGGTCGCAAAAAGATGATCGAGCAGGCTCAAATCCTGCTAGCTCGCATGTAATTTATTAGCTCGCGCCTCGTCGCGAGCTTGTTTTTTGTACCAGTACAACTCTCACGCAAACGATTGCGCAATGTGCGTGACAATTGAGATTGTTACTGGTATAAACCTCTCAAAATTTAGAAAACTCAATTCAGGAGAACACCATGGAACTGTCAGCATTGACTGCTGTTTCACCAGTAGACGGCCGTTACGGAAGCAAGACTGTTGCATTACGCAGCATCTTTAGTGAGTTTGGCCTACTAAAGTACCGCTCTATCGTTGAAGTTCGTTGGTTACAAAAGCTTGCAGCTACAGATGCAATCAAAGAAGTACCAGCGTTCAGTGCAGAAGCTAACCAGTTTCTTGATGAGCTAGCTGCTAACTTCAGTGAAGAAGATGCTCTACGTATCAAAGAGATCGAGCGCACGACTAACCACGACGTTAAAGCGGTTGAGTACTTCTTGAAAGAGAAAGTTGCTGGCGTTCCTGAACTTCACGCTGTAAACGAATTTATTCACTTTGCATGTACTTCTGAAGACATCAACAACACCTCTCACGCGCTTATGCTTAAAGAAGCTCGTGACACAGTGATTCTTCCAGAAATCCGTAACGTAATTGATGCTATCAAAGCACTTGCGAACGAGTACCGTGATATTCCATTACTGTCTCGTACACACGGTCAGCCTGCATCTCCTTCTACTATGGGTAAAGAGATGGCTAACGTTGCGTACCGTATGGAACGTCAATACAAGCAAATCGAAAACGTTGAAATCCTAGCGAAAATCAACGGTGCTGTAGGTAACTACAACGCACACCTTTCTGCATACCCAGAAGTTGAATGGCACCAGTTCAGCGAAGAGTTCATCACTGAATCTCTTGGCGTAACTTGGAACCCGTACACAACTCAAATCGAACCTCACGATTACATCGCTGAGCTTTTTGATGCAATTGCACGTTTCAACACTATCCTTCTAGACTTCGACCGTGACGTTTGGGGCTACATCGCTCTTGGTCACTTCAAGCAGAAGACTATTGCTGGCGAAATCGGCTCTTCTACAATGCCGCATAAAGTTAACCCAATTGACTTCGAAAACTCTGAAGGCAACCTTGGTCTAGCGAACGCAGTATTTAGCCACCTAGCACAAAAACTTCCAGTTTCTCGCTGGCAGCGTGATCTTACTGACTCTACAGTTCTTCGTAACTTAGGTGTTGGTGTTGGCTACGCAATCATTGCATACACTTCGACTCTGAAAGGTATTAGCAAGCTTGAAGTTAACCGTGCTGCGCTACTTGCTGAGCTAGACAAGAACTGGGAAGTACTAGCAGAACCAGTACAAACAGTAATGCGTCGTTACGGCATCGAGAAGCCATACGAGAAACTCAAAGAGCTAACTCGTGGTAAGCGTGTAGATGGCGA
Source organism: Vibrio sp. Evd11 (assembly GCF_900382755.1). Classification (NCBI taxonomy): domain Bacteria; kingdom Pseudomonadati; phylum Pseudomonadota; class Gammaproteobacteria; order Vibrionales; family Vibrionaceae; genus Vibrio; species Vibrio sp. Evd11. The sequence continues at coordinate 64,078 of NZ_OSDX01000022.1, read as the reverse complement.
AGGCATGCGTGCATTCATCGATGGTCTTGAGATTCCTGAAGACGAAAAAGTTCGTCTGAAAGAGATGACTCCAGCGAACTACATCGGTCAAGCTATCGAGCTAACTGACAAGCTGTAAGATTCGAATTTCGAATCACAGAATAGATTAAGGCTTCCCATGCGGAAGCCTTTTTGTTGAGCGGAACAAAGTGTACTGAGCAAGAGCTGTAATCAAAAGAACATAGAGCCATCCCTCCTAATTATCCTACACATATCAGTCCGAGCGATACCACCCATTAAATATCATAGCCCTCAGTCAACAGTACCCCTCTATTACCAAACACATACCCCTCGGATACTTACTGTCTTGAACACCAAGATCAAAAAAGGCCTCCCGAAGGAAGCCTTTCAAAGGTCTCTTGTCGACTAGCGACGACAGAATACGTAGCGACTACATGTTACGTAGAGACGCAATACGCTTATCTAGCGGCGGGTGGCTCATTAGAAGCTCTGTTAGAGACTTCTTACCGTTGATACCAAACGCCATCATAGAACCTTCTAGTTGTGGCTCGTGACTCACCTTTAGACGCTCTAGCGCTGCAATCATCTTCTCTTTACCCACTAGGTTTGCTGCACCTGCATCGGCATGGAATTCACGATGACGGCTGTACCACATCGTAATGAAGCTTGCTAGGAAACCAAATACCAGTTCCAACACCATAGACACACCGAAGTACACCATCATGTTGCTGCCACCCTCTTCTTCATTGTCATTCGACGCAACAATGTTGGCGATGAAACGAGATAGGAAGATAACGAACGTGTTCACTACACCTTGCATTAACGTCATGGTCACCATATCGCCATTCGCGATGTGGCTCACTTCATGCGCTAATACCGCTTCAGCTTCGTCACGCGTCATGTTGTGTAGCAGACCTGTTGATACAGCTACCAATGAATCGTCACGCTTAGCACCTGTCGCGAAGGCGTTGATGTCTGGTGAGTCGTAGATCGCCACTGTTGGCATACCAATACCAACTTGTTGAGATTGACGGCTTACCGTCTCCATCAACCAATGTTCTGTTTCGTTACGTGGGCTTTCAATGACCATGCCGCCTACAGAGCGCAGCGCCATTTTCTTTGACATCATTAATGAGATGAATGAGCCACCAAAGCCAAATACCGCAGCCATTAACAGCAAGCCTGAGAGGCTTCCTGGTTGCATACCTGTGACTGCATATACAATATTAAGAACAACACTTAGTACCAATACAACCGCAAGGTTGGTTGCAAGGAACAACATTACTCGCTTCATTACTTATCTCCGCATGAAAGCTGTTTTTATAAAACTTATTGTTATAGACAAGGCAGACAGCAATTTATTCCAACCTTGAAGACTTATACTTACTTATACATATAGTCTTAGATTAAGAAAACAAGGTTAAGCATTAAATTGCAACATTTGATTACGAGATTGTAGCTAAGTTAATCGCGGTCTATTAGACCTAAGTCGTATGGTGTCGATATAACAATCCGTTTACAGTGACCTCAGATGATTTATTGGCTAGTCCATGTACAAAAAGGGAACGATCATGGTTGAAGGTACTAACACTCAAATGGCTATCGATTTACTGTGCTGTCACCTAGGGATTACTGAAGAAGAAGCGAAAAAGCAGATTGGAATCCTAACACCGCAAACGGCACAGACAAAAATCACAGAAACACAGCAAGCACTAATGGGACTTACAAAAGAACATTAATCCCGAGTTTGCTGAATTAAAAGACTGGTTGTTTATCAACTTATGGTCAAAGGCTTAACATAGCAAAAGGGCTGCAATCGCAGCCTTTTTTCTATTTAACTCACAGTAACATTAATTGAAATATCGCTTAGCCAACAAATCACACTCATTTCGAAGAGCTTTAATAAACGGGTCACTTTCTAACTCAATGGTGTGAAACAGGCTAAATGGGACTTTCAAATCATTGCTTAGCAAACTCGTCTCTTTCTTTTCTATGTTACCCACTTTAACAGCTCCCTCAGCAGTTCGGTTAGGCAATAGTGCCCAGCCTTGGTATTGAAGAAGCTGTATGATTAAATCGCTACTACTGACAATACGCGTGCTATAGGAAAACGCTTTTATAGCGCCCTCTGCTTTCAATGCATTTTCACTCAGATATTGGATTTCCAACTGAGCATCTTCAAGATCAAAAATAGGTTTATGCGCCAACGAAGTACCGCTCCCAACGTATACACCATAATCAATATACCCAAGGTGTTGGAAGTGAGCTGGAAAACCTAAGGAAATAGCGCCTCTAGCCGGGAAAAAAGCAAAATCGAGTTCGCCACATTTGAGCTCATCAAGGCCAACCTCACGATTTCTCGCCAACCAGTTAATACTCACTAATGGAAAGCATTTAGTCGCCCATACCTCGACACTCTTCAAAAAATCAACTGGGAAATCGACATCATAGCCAATATTAAAATGTGTTCTCGACGCAGAGAATAAGAACTGACTCACTTCGGCCAGTTTACTCTCCTGCCTAATCACCAGAATCGCATGTGGATACAGTTTTTCTGCCGCAAATGTTGCTACTGCCTTTCTTCCTACGATATTAAAAAGAGCGTAACCTAAAGCATCTTCGTAAGACTTCACCAACTCCCTAACCGTTGTACGATCTTTATTTAAAGACCGCCCGGCTCCGCTAAAGGACTGGTTCTCGTAAACAGCAATGAAAGCTCGCAATTGTTCCAACGTATGCATAAAACACCTTTTGAACGCTTAACCCCATCATAAGTGGTTTTTAAGAGTGTTAAATTCCTTGCATAATTGCTAGCAGTATTTCTCACTTGTTAGTGCTATGACTCTCAAAACTCGATCAATAACTTCAAGCCCGCTGGCACAATTTAATGCTCCACTCTTAAGGCAGCTTTTTGCTCTTGCAGTCCCTATAACGCTACAAAGCATCTTTTTTTCTAGCAAGGGAGTCATTGACCTGATCATGATTGGTCAATTGAGCGAGAACGATATTGCAGCAGCAGGTCTCTCAAGCCGAGCCTTATTTTTTGCTACCATTATTCTCTCCGGTGTGACAACGGCTGGAGCAATCTTAATTGCTCAGTACTTTGGGAAAAAGGACGACCAAGGAACCAAAAGAAGTACTGCATTGACTTGGTTACTATCAAGCCTGCTTGCACTAATACCTTTCGGTGTTCTAGCACTGGCAAACTCACAAGTTATGGGGCTCTCTTCCAATAACGTCGAAGTGCAAGCTCTGGGCTCTCAATATCTATTTATTACCAGCTTTAGCTTATTTTGCGTAGCATTTACTGGCAGTATCGCTGCCTACCTACGCTCAGTACACCAAGCTTCAATCAGTTTATATCTAAGCAGTCTTGGGATCATTCTCAATATCTTACTCAACTGGGTATTGATATTTGGACACTTCGGCGCACCTCAGATGGGGTTAAAGGGGGCTGCAGTTGCCACATTAATCAGTAGCTTGCTCGAAGTGGCAATAACGATCATTTACCTGAAACTGAATAAAAATGTGGTCTTGTTTAATCTGTCAAATATAAGGCAAGCACTACAGTTTTCTCATATCAAACAGCTTACTCGTTTGGCTCTCCCTACAACCATCAACTTTACATTATGGGCTGGGGGATTATTCGCTTACACCTCCATCATGGGGCGCTCTAGCGATGAAGGGCTTATAGTCTTGTCGATCATTACTCCGATCGAAGCATTCTCCCTTAGCTTTTTGATCGGTATTGCAAATGCTTCCGCAGTTATTGTTGGTAACCACATCGGTGCCAAAGACTTTGATTTAGCATACCGCCACGCCATTATGATCACTGTGATCGCATTCATGGTTACTTTGTGTGTGTCATTATCACTGTATGCACTAAAAGACACCATACTAGGCCTCTTCACCTCCTTGGAAGCAACGACTAGAGAGTTAGCTGATAAATTCTATGTGATTTTGTGCTTAGGCATTATTTTGCGCTCACTTCCAACAACCATGGTCATTGGCGTGTTGCGAGCTGGAGGGGATGTGAAATTTTGCTTATACCAAGACCTAATCACTCAATGGTGTTTTGGTATCCCTTTAGCCGCCATTGGCGCTTTATTAATGGGGTTGAACCCTGAGTGGATCTTCGCACTTTTCTTTTTGGAGACTCTGTTTAAGTGGTTCGCTTGTATTTATCGTTTTAGAAGTAAGCGTTGGTTTAACTACTTAGCTCAATAGACACGATTTACCTATACAAAAAATTAAGAGATTAAAAATGAATATAATTACTTTGTATGAAGCCTACGGCGTCACCATCGCGACATTGCTTTTCATCGCCATTTATCTATTTATCCATGTTAAGTACATTCGGCATCATGCTGCGCACAAACGATTCCTTGAGGCTTTGTGGGCATTAATGAAAAACACCATTCATGGTGAGCATATTCGTACCATGGGCTATAAACCAGATGAAAATAAAGAAGATAAGAAAGTTTAGCTTGAAATATAAAAAACCGAGTGTAAAGGCTACACTCGGTTTTTACGAAAACAATATATTGAAACTATAGATTCAGAAGAGGCTGCACATTAATGTACTTACCAATGTTCTTAGACTTGGCTTTTGGCACATAAGGGATTTCACCTAACTTTGGCGCACCTAGCTTGTCTTCCAACATCGCAATAATATCAGCGTAATGTTCAGTGCCTGGATTAATGCGGTTAGCAACCCAACCTACTAGGTTTAGACCATCTGCACGAATCGCTTCTGCGGTTAACAAAGCGTGGCTCAAACAGCCAAGCTTAATCCCCACCGTCAGTACGACTGGAAGCTGCTCTTTCTTAACCCAACTAGACAAGTATTCATCGTCTGAAACCGGAACACGCCAGCCACCAGCACCTTCAACTAAAACGATGTCTGAATTCTGTTTATGCTCTTCTAACTTTGCTGATAATACCGCTTCATCAACCACGACGCCGTCATGCTTTGCAGCGATGTGAGGTGATGATGGTAGCAACAATGCATACGGGTTAACGTCTTCGTAAGCAACATCTTGCGTCGCAGCTTCTTGAAGGTGCAATGCATCACTGTTACGTAACCCTTCAGGGTATTGTTCACACCCAGCTGCAACTGGCTTATAACCAATTGTTGATAAATCTTGTGCGGCCAAAGCTTGAAGAATCGCTTTTGAAACCACAGTTTTTCCCACTTCGGTATCCGTACCTGCAATGAATAATGCATCAATCATAATTGAATAACCCCTAAACAAACTTGATATGTTGCTGGCAAGAAACCTTGATGGTTTTTAAACTCTCGATATTCCCGTTCAACAAGCTGCAACATGCGGCGGCTTGTTAAACCTTGTGAGCGACCACTTACGTGATTAGCGCCGATACCTTTAAGGTCGCGCATCAGTTCAAACGCAGTGTCGTACCAAACGGTGATGGTGGGCAAGTCTAGTTGATGAGCCGTACAGCTAGATTGCGCTAACGCAATTTTTACCTGATTGATTGTAGTAAAATGGTTAACGTGTTGATGTGCGTCAATTTTGGACCAAGACTTTTTCAGTTCAAACAGTGATCCATCAAGCAAAGTTGAGAAAATAACACGTCCACCAACAGCTGAAACACGCTTCATCTCTCTCAAAGGCGACGATAAATCGTCACACCATTGCAACGCAAGGCTCGAAAAAACGATGTCAAAAATCCCATCGTCGAACGGTAATTGTTCGGCGTCGGCTTGTTGATATGAAGAGACTGATACACCACAGCGCTGTTTTGCTTCGTCCAACATTCCATTGGAAAGGTCAGCACATACCACTGCAGCACCCCGCTTAACTAACTGTTCAGAGAAATACCCTGTACCACAACCTAGATCGAGCACCTTTAACCCAGAGAGGTCACTCGGTAGCTTATCCAATAGTCGGTGGCCTACATCGCGCTGAAATTCAGCGTGTTTGTCATAGGTTGCTGCTGCTTTGCCGAAGGCTTCAGCAATCGCACTCTTATCTTGGCCTACGTAATTATCCACTACTGCTTCTTGTGACATTTACTGAGCCCCATTATTTAACTCTATTGCTTTAAGCAACGAGTTGGTTAACTGAAGAATCTGCTTCTGACTGTGGCTGGCGGTTAAGGTAATACGCAAACGAGCTGTCCCTGTAGCCACGGTTGGTGGCCTGATCGCCGTTACCCAAACTTGTTTATGCTTCAACTCTTCTGCAATAGAAAGCGCGGCTTGGGCTTCACCAATCACAAATGGCTTAATCGGAGTCTGAGTATCAATAAAACCATTCACACCACTCATTTGCTCCGCATAGAGCGCACCTAATTCCATGAGCTTCTCTCGACGCCACTCTTGCGTCTGAATCATCTGACACGCATGAGACAAAGCCACCGCTTGTGAAGGTGGCATCGCCGTCGAATACACATGATGACGAGCAAACTGAGTTAAGTAATCACCCACTTCTGACGAACAAAGAATCGCGGCACCAGAAAGGCCAAATGCTTTACCAAAGGTCACCACCAAGATATCAGGTGAGATTTGTGCGGCGTTGCAGCTCCCAGCCCCTTTATCACCTAATACGCCAATACCGTGGGCATCATCAACCGCCAACCAACTGTCGTATTGATTAGTCAGGCTAGATATCTGACTGAGAGGCGCTTGATCACCATCCATGCTGAACACACCCTCAGTCACGACCAAGGATTGTGGAGTTTGACTCAATAGCGATTCTAAATGTTGCGTGTCGTTGTGCTTAAAGCGTTTCATGGTTGCAGGTGAAAGCATCCCCGCTTCCATTAAAGAAGCGTGGTTAAGTTTGTCTTGCAACAGAGAGTCGTCTTTTTCGAGCAGAGAAAACAACAAAGCTTGGTTAGCGCTGAAACCAGAGTTAAAGAGAATGGCGCGTTCAAAGCCAAGCCATTCACACAGCTGAGCCTCTAAATTTCGATGAGCCGGACTAAAGCCCGTGACCAATGGCGATGCCGCACTGCCTGCGCCATACTGAGCAAGTCCGGTTTGCCACGCATCGACCAATTCAGGATCGTTTGCCAAGCCTAAATAGTCATTACTCGAAAAATTAATGAAGCTAGAACCTTCGCTAGTAAGCAAAGGGCCATTACTGTTTTCTAACACCTTAAGTTGACGAGTTAACCCTTGCTCGCGACGATGAGCAAGGGCAATTTTAATGCGAGATTTAAACAGTGGCATCGTAGAACATGTCATCTTTCGTTGGACGAGCAGCAACGCGCTCCACCACTTGATCTAACAGTTCGTTTTCTTGAATTTCATCAGGCTTCTGAGCCACTTGTTGGCTGTTGATACCTAACTTCTTAAACAGCTGCATATCAGTGTCTTCGTCTGGGTTTGGTGTAGTCAGTAACTTACAACCGTAGAAGATAGAGTTCGCGCCAGCCATGAAGCACATCGCTTGCATCTGTTCGTTCATATTCTCACGGCCTGCAGATAAACGAACCGCAGACACTGGCATCATGATACGAGCAATCGCAATCAGCTTAATGAAATCGAAAGACTCAACATCATCGACGTTTTCCATCGGTGTGCCTTTCACTTTTACGAGCATGTTGATTGGCACACTTTCAGGGTGTACTGGGAGGTTCGCTAGCTCGACAAGTAGACCCGCACGATCATTGGTGCTTTCACCCATACCAATAATACCGCCTGAGCAAATCTTCATTCCGGCATCACGTACGTGAGATAGAGTGTCTAAACGATCTTGGTAAGTACGAGTAGTAATGATGCTGCCGTAGAACTCCGGAGAAGTATCAAGGTTGTGGTTGTAGTAATCCAGACCTGCATTCGCTAACTCACCTGCTTGATCGGGCGTTAGCATACCTAGCGTCATACAGGTTTCTAGGCCCATGCCTTTCACACCTTTAATCATATCAGTCAGGTGAGGCATATCGCGCTCTTTCGGGTTTTTCCACGCCGCGCCCATACAGAAACGAGTCGAACCCGCGTTCTTGGCTTTTTGCGCTGCATCCAAAACACGCTCTACTTCCATTAAGCGTTCTTTGTCTACATCCGTTCTGTAGTGAGCACTTTGAGGACAGTACTTGCAATCTTCAGGACAAGCACCGGTCTTAATTGATAAAAGCGTACTCACCTGCACGTGGTTGTGCTCTTGGTACTGTCTATGAACGACTTGAGCTTCAAACATTAAATCCATAAACGGTTTTTCAAGCAGCGCTGTTACTTCAGCAACTGTCCAGTCATGACGAACTTCCACGTGTCGATCCTTTTTTATTATTTGATGTTTCATCTCTATCAATAGAGATTGCATTTATGCTTGGCTAGTCTACCGACAAGCTTTAGACTGTCAACACATTGATAATGCCAAAAGTTTACACCTGGTTATTTTTTAATCACAACAAGAATGGAAGTTACTATGGATCTCGCCTTTGATCGCCAGCATATCTGGCATCCCTACACATCAACGTTAACACCTCTGACCTGCTACCCAGTCACGAATGCAGACGGTGTTTACCTAGAATTAGAAGGCGGAAAACGAATTATTGATGGCATGTCATCATGGTGGTCAACCATTCATGGCTATAACCACCCGGTATTAAATGCGGCCGCTCACAGCCAAATAGACAAAGTTTCGCACGTTATGTTTGGTGGTATTACCCACCAGCCCGCTATCGATTTATGTAAGAAACTGCTGAATCTCGCGCCAAGTAATCTAGAACACGTATTTCTAGCCGATTCAGGTTCAGTAGCCGTAGAGGTTAGCCTCAAGATGGCTCTCCAATACTGGCATGCCAAAGGGCAGCCTCGTTCGAAGTTCCTCACGCTCAGAGATGGCTACCACGGTGATACCTTTGCGGCGATGTCGGTGACTGATCCAGATAACTCGATGCACAGCCTCTACAAAGGCTTTTTACCTGAGCACATTTTTGCTGATTCACCAAAAACGGGATTTTGGGATCAATGGGACGCAAACGACATCAACAGCTTTCGAGAAAAGCTGGCAACCCACCATCAAGAAGTCGCTGCGGTGATCTTAGAGCCAATCGTTCAAGGTGCTGGCGGTATGCGTATCTACCATCCTGAATTCCTGAGACAGGTTCGCTTACTGTGTGATGAATTCAACGTCTTGCTGATCTTGGATGAGATTGCGACCGGATTTGGCCGTACAGGGAAACTTTTTGCTTGCGAACATGCCGATGTTCAACCGGATATCTTATGCGTAGGTAAGGCGCTAACTGGTGGCTATATGACCCTTTCAGCAACGCTTGCGAGTAAAGAAGTTGCTGACACAGTATGTGGCGGTGAAGCGGGTTGTTTTATGCACGGGCCAACCTTTATGGGTAACCCATTAGCTTGCGCGGTAGGTGCGGCAAGCTTGTCCATCATAGAGCAAGGCGATTGGCAAAATCAGACTCAACAAATTGAACAACTTTTCTCTGAGTTGCTACCGCCTTTGCGAGAGCATGATCTTGTCAAAGATGTTCGCTGGTTGGGAGCGATTGGCGTTGTTGAAACCCACACTCCTGTCGATATGGAAACCATCCAAGCTCACTTTGTTGAACAAGGCGTTTGGATACGTCCGTTTGGTAAATTGATTTATATGATGCCTCCTTTCAGTAGCAAACCTGAACATATCGAAAAACTTGTTTCAGCCATTGAAAGTGCATTACAGGATAATAACTGCTTTAAGTAAAACTAACGGAGTTTACTCTTATCTTCCTTGTTGGTGAATCTCACAAATTAAAAGGCCTTACGTGAAAGTAAGGCCTTACTCTATTTTCGGTGATAGTTAACAATTTAACGTAATTGGCTATCTTTACTTGCTCGACGATTAAACAATGAATGTCGATGTGCTGCATGCTCTAACATTGATTGGCATTCAACACAGAGACGTACGCCTTTTATCGCAAGTCGTCTTTGCTCTGGTATCTCACCACCGCATTCATCGCAATAACGTAAGCTTTCTCCGCCTTGAATGTTACCTCTAACTCGAGAGATCTCATCATCAATGGTATTTTGAATTTGCTGGCTCACACTATCGTCACCAGCCCACCCTACGGCCATAAGCCCTCCTCAGTAATTGAACGAGAAAATCTATACCTACCGCGGTAGGAGCATATTATAACCACATTATCGGCTTGTAATAATCGTAAGAATTAAGAAAACACTATTACGTACAGGTAACAAAGTTAATTATTTTTCACCATTGCCCCATTCTATAAGCAATAAAAAACCCAGCCTGCTGGCTGGGTTTTATTAGCAATCTAATGCTGAATCAGTCTAATTAACCGATGTGCGTTACGCCGCCCATGTATGGTTGAAGTACTGTTGGGATAGCAATACGGCCATCTGCTTCTTGGTTGTTCTCAAGAATAGCAACCATAGTACGGCCAACAGCAAGACCAGAACCGTTAAGTGTGTGTACAAGTTCAGGCTTCTTCTCGCCTTTACGACGGAAACGAGCTTGCATACGACGCGCTTGGAAATCCCACATGTTTGAACAAGAAGAGATTTCACGGTATGTCTCTTGTGCTGGAACCCAGACTTCTAAGTCGTAAGTTTTCGCAGAACCGAAGCCCATGTCACCCGTACATAGAATCACTTTACGGTAAGGAAGCTCTAGAAGTTGAAGTACTTTCTCAGCGTGACCTGTTAGCTCTTCAAGCGCTGCCATTGAGTCTTCTGGCTTAGTAATTTGTACTAATTCAACTTTGTCGAATTGGTGCATACGGATAAGACCACGAGTGTCACGTCCGTAAGAACCCGCTTCAGAACGGAAACATGGAGTGTGAGCTGTCATCTTAAGTGGCAGTTCAGCTTCATCAGTAATCGTGTCACGAACCATGTTCGTTACCGGTACTTCCGCAGTAGGGATAAGCGATAGTGTCTTAAGCGGTACATCACTTACTTGTTCAGTTAGCGGGCTTGTGTGGAACAAGTCTTCGCCGAACTTAGGAAGTTGACCAGTACCGTATAGGCTATCGTGGTTCACTAGGTACGGTACGTACATTTCTGTGTAGCCGTGCTCATCAGTGTGAAGGTCCAGCATGAACTGAGCAATAGCACGGTGTAGACGTGCGAATTTGCCTTTCATCACGATGAAACGAGAACCCGAGATTTTAACTGCGCTTGCAAAATCAAGACCGCCAGACATTTCGCCAAGATCAACGTGATCTTTCACTTCGAAGTCGTAAGTCTTAGGTTGACCCCAACGAGAAACTTCTACGTTGTCGTCTTCATCTTTACCATCTGGCACTTCTGCATCAGGAAGGTTAGGAATCGACATTGTGATCGTTTCTAGCTCAGATTGAAGCTCAGCCAATGTTACTTTAGCTTGGTCTAGTTCTGCGCCTAAGTTGCCTACTTCTGCAAGGATACGCTCAGCTTCTTCATGGTCGCCTTTTGCTTTCGCTTGACCAATGGACTTCGATCGAGAGTTACGTAACGCTTGTAGCTCTTCAGTTTTCATCTGAAGGGACTTACGTTTTTCTTCAAGTTCACGAATTGTCTCTACATCAAGGGTGAAGCCTCGACGTGCTAATTTTGCCGCTGTTTCATCCAGCTCAGCTCGAAGTAATTTAGAATCCAGCATTGCTAATCCTATGCTTTAGTTATTTGAATATTCAGTAGATTGCTACTGAATCACTGCTAAACCCCTAAAATTGGTGCTATTTCGACCAATTTATAACGATTTAATTGAATTTTTATGACTAGGTAACGATATCCAAAAAAGACTACTTTTCATAGCGTTTTTGTGGGCTTTTTGCGTCCAAATCCGCCAGATAATCTAGCTTCTCGCCAATTTTGGTCTCTAAGCCTCGTTTTGTTGGGAAATAGTATTGTGTTTCGCCCATTTCAGGCGGCAAATACTTTTCTCCAGCGGCGTAGGCACCTGGTTCATCATGAGCATAACGGTATTCTTGCCCGTAGCCCATGTCCTTCATCAAAGTTGTGGGTGCATTACGTAAATGATGAGGGACTTCATATTCAGGAAGGTTGTGAGCATCCGTTAAGGCTTGCTTCCAAGCGGTGTAAACGGCATTACTCTTTGGTGCACACGCTAAATAGACAACCGCCTGAGCAATCGCACGCTCCCCTTCTGCTGGGCCAATACGTGTGAAGCAATCCCAAGCCGACATTGCGACCTGCATGGCTCTTGGATCAGCATTACCAATATCTTCAGAAGCAATCGCCAGCAAACGTCTTACGATATACAAAGGGTCACAACCCGCTGCAATCATTCGCGCCGACCAATACAACGCAGCATCGGGATTAGAGCCACGAATCGACTTGTGAACGGCAGAGATTAGGTCATACCAAATATCACCCTTGTTATCGAAACGAGCAACCTTCTCGCCTGCCACTTCAGCTAACAACTGCAACGTTATCGCTTTCTCGCCCTTATCGTTGTCTTCCGCCATGTCATACAGCAGCTCAAGATAGTTGAGCGACATACGCGCATCACCGTTGACCAGTTCAGCAAGACGATCTAATACGTTATCAGCAAAATCAGCCGACACATCACCCAACCCGCGCTGCTTGTCTTCAATCGCTTGACGAATGACGAGAGAAATATCCTCTGTATTGAGCGAAGTCAATTTGTAAACACGCGCACGCGACAACAAAGCGTTGTTCAATTCAAAAGAAGGATTTTCTGTGGTCGCGCCGATAAACGTAACCGTGCCATCTTCGATATGAGGTAAGAACGCATCTTGCTGACTTTTATTAAAGCGATGGACTTCGTCCACAAATAGAATCGTTCTACGCCCTGCTTGCTTGTTCTCACGTGCTTTTTCAATGGCGATACGAATGTCTTTTACACCCGATGTCACCGCTGATACGCGTTCTACTTCTGCATTGGCGTAATTTGCTGCTACTTCGGCTAACGTAGTTTTACCGGTGCCCGGAGGCCCCCATAAAATCATGGAGTGGATATGGCCCGCCTCCAACGCTCTGCGAAGGGGTTTACCTGGACCTAATATATGCTGCTGACCGATGTACTGTTCAACAGTTTCAGGTCTCATACGAGCAGCAAGGGGACGAAAATCTTCGTCCCCTGCAAAATCTAAGCTGTAATTACTCAATTGCAATCTCTTGATTCGTTGATGGCATCAATGCCTATCGACTGACTACCAAACGATCTGCCAGTTTGGATCAGTTTCTTTGGTCGTCGACCTCGACACCTTCCGGCGCCACAAAAGTAAAGCGGTCTGCAGCAGGTTTACCTAAGTCCACATTGCTAAAGATAAACTCGCCTTTCTGACCGTCTTGTTCAATCACATTAAAGCCCTGAACAATGCCTTTCTCGGTGATGTTAATCTGGAAATCGCCCTGATTAGAGTCCACAGCCGTTGGCGTTAGCGTAAATTGGTTACCCGTTTGCGCAACATTGTAGTTATCCCAATCACTTGCTTGGTTACGAGTCAGCAATACAAATGGCGTTTGCGATGTGGCTTGTTCTTGCCAGTAAATGCTCACTTGTTCGATGAACGGGCTGTAGTACCACAAGCTTTGACCATCAGAGACCAATAGGTTTTCATCAGGGAAAGTCGTTTCCCAACGAAATAAGCTAGGGCGTGCAATCTCTACCGTACCTTCACCTTCCATCACTACATCACCGTCAGGGCTGGTGACGACTTGTTTAAAGTCAGCGCTAAAACCTGCATTCAGCGACAAGCGGCTACTCAACTCTTCTTTCGGAGAAGCAAATACTGAGAAGCTCATAAATAAAAGTGCGAATACTTTTTTCATCAATAATCCTGTTAGAACATAAGTCGGTCATGTTTTGGTTTTGACCGACTGAATAGTTATGAGTTCCTATTGGAACTAATCTTTTGGTGGCGCTGGCGCCAAGACTTCTCGGTTACCGTTATGTCCTGGAGCACTGACAATACCTTGAGCTTCTAATTGCTCAACAATTCGGGCGGCACGGTTGTAGCCGATCTTAAATCGACGTTGCACACCAGAAACCGAACCTCGGCGTGAATGAACAACATGTTCGACAACTTGATCAAACAGAGGATCGACTTCTTCATCGCCTTCCATCTTCTCACCTGGTAACAGTGTTTCTGGGGTTTGGTCGCCGTTAGTAATCTCTTCAATATAGTTTGGCTTACCGCGTGCTTTCCAGTTATTCACGACCGCATGTACATCATCATCAGATGCAAATGCGCCGTGTACACGAGTTGTGTGGCTTGAACCCGGTGGTAAGTACAACATATCACCCATACCAAGCAGTGACTCTGCACCACCTTGGTCAAGAATGGTTCGAGAGTCCGTTTTGGTTGATACAGTAAAGGCTACACGTGTCGGGATATTGGCTTTAATAAGACCCGTAATAACATCCACTGACGGGCGCTGAGTCGCTAAGATCAAGTGAACCCCCGCCGCACGCGCTTTTTGTGCCAAGCGTGCAATCAGTTCTTCAACTTTCTTGCCGACTACCATGATTAAATCGGCAAATTCATCGACAACAACCACAATGTAAGGCAGTTTTTCCAACAATGGCGCTTCAGGGTCCATGCTGTCGCCCGGTTTCCACAGAGGATCATGAATTGGGTGACCCGCTTCCGCAGCCATCTTCAATTTGTCGTTGTAGCCTTTAATGTTACGAACACCAAGTGCCGACATCAGTTTATAACGACGTTCCATTTCGCCAACACACCAACGAAGGGCGTTAGACGCATCTTTCATGTCGGTAACGACTTCAGACAATAGATGTGGAATACCTTCATAGATAGACAATTCCAACATTTTCGGGTCAATCATGATGAAACGAACGTCTTCAGGCGATGCCTTGTAAAGCATACTCAAGATCATCACGTTCACACCCACCGACTTACCAGAACCGGTGGTACCTGCAACCAATACGTGTGGCATCTTCGATAAATCAGCAATAACCGCTTCACCTGCAATATCTTGTCCTAGAACAACGGTCGTTGGTGACGTCGCTTCTTGGAACTGAGGGCTACCTACCACATCGGAGAAGAATACGGTTTGACGGCTCATGTTCGGCAATTCCAAACCAACATAAGGTTTACCCGGTATTACCTCTACGACACGCACTGCCAATGCAGAAAGTGAACGCGCTAAGTCCATAGAAAGACCAGAAATACGGCTCACTTTCACGCCAGGAGCCAGATCGAGTTCGAATCGAGTGATGACAGGGCCAGGGAAGATATCAACCACATCTGCCTTTATCTTGTAGTCCGCTAGCTTCGATTCAACAAGACGAGCAATCGCCTCTAGTGCATCGCGGTCAATAAAGGTTTCACGTTTTTCAGGGTGGAACAACAGCTCAAGTGTTGGCAATGGCTCGGCAGGTTTGGGCAAATTCACATCTTGCTGTACCAAAAACGGGTTTTGTGTCGCCGCCATATTCGCTTGCGCTTCAGATACCAGATTTTGGAATGCTGCTACATCTTGGTCTTGGTGCGCAGACTCATCTCCCGTGACCTCCTCCCATGGAAGCTCAACAACTGGCTCTTGAGCTTGTTCAGTCGTTTGCGTCAGCTCTTGTTCATAAGATGACGGAGCAAGTGGCTCTTCATCATTATCAATAGGTTCAGCGTCTAGCTCTGAATTAGGTTCAAAACTTTGCTCTTCCGTTGTCTCGAAAGGCGTTGAGAATTCTTGTGGTGTTTCTTCTATTTCACCCATTGGCGAAGCGTATAGAGATTCTGGTTGCACATCTTCAGTATCGAACTCGTTATTTACTTCTGATGAGCTCTCCATAACTGGTTCTACACTTTCAACAACCGTTTCAGTAGGATTAACTGATGGTTGCTCATCCTGCATGTATTGCTGATACGCGATCTGAGATTCATGCGCGTCAACCTGTTCCTGCTCAGCAAGATCATCTTCATACATAGCCGCATTTTCTAGCTGCTCAATAGTCGCGTTCAACTGTTTAGAACGCTCAATACCTTCTTCTAAAGGCTCTTCTGGCGCTTGGTAAACTGATGCAGCAGGAACCGGCTGTTGCTCAACTTGTTGAGGCTGAATCTGAGGTTGTTCTTGGACAGGAGCTTCTTGCTTAGCCGGCGCATCGACTGGCATGTGAATATTGTAATGACGCTTCGGCGATGCAGTATTGTCTAATACATTCGCAGTATCAGAAGAGTCATTGGTCGCAGAGAAGCTCAGTGCAGGATCTAGTGGATCATGCTCTGTTGATTCTTTGTTGTCTTCAATAGCAGGGACATCGCGGTAAGTAGGCTCTTGATGCTGCTGATGACGTTCTTCGATTAGATCTCGGTCTGCCGACTCTCTTAATTGTGGCTCAAGCAACTCTTGGTCTTCACCACGCGCTCTATTAACAGCTGAGGTAAACAGCTTAATCGCACATTCACCCAACCATTCAACGATACTCAGCCAAGAAATACCCGTTAATAGAGTAAAACCAGCACCCCATAAGAAAAGAAGAACCAGTGTACTGCCAAGAACGTTAAGCGTTGGGAGCGCAAGACTTGTTAATACGTCGCCAACCACGCCGCCTGATGAAAAGTACCAAATATCATCAAAGTTGATATCCGCTAGACCACAGCTAGTAAGAATAAGGACAGTAAGGCCAAGTAAGCGAGACCCCCACAACATGAAATCGATCTGCTCGTCTTCATTGCGTTTTCGGAACAACACCCACGCAGCAACTGTCACTAATATAGGAAGCGGGTAAGCCAGTGAACCAAATACGAAGAAAAGCGTATCCGCCAACCATGCACCTAGGTAGCCACCCGCATTCTGAATGTCACCACCCCACGCCGTTTGCGACCATGATGGGTCTGCAGGACTAAAAGTTAATAACGCAACGGCAAGTAGAATAGAGAAGAGAACACCCAAAATCAGGCTGCACTCTTTGAGACGTTGAGAACCATTCAAACGAGGAGACTGAGGCTCTTCACTCGTTTTAATGATTGTTTCTACTTTATTACTGCTCTGCTTGAACATAAACCAACTTAATAATTAAACGGGATAAAAACATAGCGAATGGCACGAGCCACTCGTTTTCATGAAACTACTGTTGATTTAACCATATCAAACAGAAAAACCCAATTCCAGAAAGCAAGAAAGCGGAACAAATGTCCGCTTTCTTTCATTTCACCAATTGTGATTAACGAGTTTTAATCACAAGTTGATTAGTTTGTTTCACTTCTTCCATTACAACGTAAGTACGAGTGTCGTTTACGCCTGGTAGACGCAGTAACGTATCACCGAGCAACTTACGGTAAGCACCCATGTCCGATACACGTGTTTTTAGAAGATAGTCAAAATCACCCGACACTAAATGACACTCTTGGATGTCATCCAGTTTCTGCACAGCGGTGTTGAATTGTTCGAACACATCTGGCGCACCACGGTTCAACGTAATTTCAACAAACACTAAAAGTGAAGCATCAAGGTACTGTGGGTTCAGCAATGCTGTGTACCCAGTAATGTAACCTTGACGTTCTAAACGACGAACACGCTCAAGACATGGAGTAGGAGAAAGTCCTACTCGCTTTGAGAGTTCAACGTTTGAGATACGACCGTCTTTTTGCAACTCATTAAGAATGTTGCGGTCAATACGATCTAGTTCCTTGGACGGCTTCTTATAATTGTCTGCCATTTTTTATTCCACCTTATTACTTCCTTGCAAAAAAATATACTACAACTTTTTAATATTCGGTATCAAATTCTACCTAAACCTATCTATACTAGATATTAATTCGACAGAATTACCCTACACATAGATAAAACAACCATAATATAATAAGGAGTCAGGATGATCATTGGCGTACCTAAGGAAATCAAGAACCACGAATACCGCGTTGGTATGACCCCTGCTAGCGTGAGAGAACTAATCTCACATAGTCACCAAGTTTTTGTTGAAACCAATGCCGGTACTGGTATCGGTTTTTCAGACGATGATTACATCGCTGTAGGCGCATCCATTCTTCCTACTGCTGCTGACGTTTTCGCGAAAGCAGAGATGATTGTAAAGGTTAAAGAACCTCAAGCTGTCGAGCGAGCTATGCTTCGTGAAGGGCAAATATTATTTACCTATTTACACCTTGCACCAGATTTTCCACAAACGGAAGAGCTAATCAAGAGCAAAGCTGTCTGCGTAGCCTATGAGACTGTAACAGATAATATGGGTCGCTTGCCACTATTAGCACCAATGTCTGAAGTCGCTGGTCGCATGTCTATTCAAGCAGGTGCACAAACACTAGAAAAATCTAACGGTGGTTGTGGTCTTCTTCTTGGCGGCGTTCCTGGTGTTGAGCCAGCGAAAGTTGTTGTAGTTGGCGGCGGCGTTGTTGGTGCTAACGCAGCGCGTATGGCTGTTGGCCTTCGCGCAGACGTAACCATCCTTGATCGCAACGTAGATACGCTTCGTCGTCTTGATGAAGAATTCCAAGGTCGCGCAAAAGTGGTTTATTCTACTGAAGACGCTATTGAGAAGCATGTTCTAGAAGCAGACCTAGTGATTGGTGCAGTACTAATCCCAGGCGCAGCCGCTCCTAAACTTGTTACAAAAGATCACATCGCTAAGATGAAGCCAGGTTCAGCGGTTGTTGATGTTGCAATCGACCAAGGTGGTTGTTTTGAAACTTCACATGCAACGACTCACGCAGATCCAACTTACATCGTAGATGACGTAGTTCACTACTGTGTTGCTAACATGCCAGGTGCCGTTGCTCGTACTTCTACTTACGCACTAAACAATGCAACACTTCCTTACATTGTTAAGCTAGCGAACAAAGGCTACCGCGAAGCACTTCTATCTGATGAAGGTTTCCTAGAAGGTCTAAACGTAATCCACGGTAAAGTGACTTGTAAAGAAGTTGCAGAAAGCTTTGACCTAGAATACGTAGCGCCTGCAGAAGCAATCGCAATGTTTAACGAATGATGTAATGACTAACTGAACGCAATAACCTTCTCGTTAAAGCGTTCAGTTAACTCATACTCATTAAACAAAAAGCCAGTACGACATAATGTCGCGCTGGCTTTTTTGTATTTATAAGTTTATTTTGCATTCATGAGTTTGGATCATAAAAACACGTACCAGTGCTGTTTACCGCTAGCGCTCGACTTTAATGCCATGAATCAATAGGTTTCTTGGCGTTATACTGCGCTCACAAAACTCTTCAATCGAAGCTTCATAGCCTTGCTCTTGTAGATAGATGGTACGGTCTAAGGCCAACCATATCTCTAATGGTCGCCTAAAGACTTGCTGAACCAAACTCAGCTTTTCCATTTCCCAGAAAAGCGCTTCGCCTTGAACAAGATAGGATTCAAAGTCGATATCGGAGTCAAGAGGTAATTTTTTCACTTCAGATGCCCAGTAACAAAATGATTCAAAGCCTTCGGATAGCTCTGATTTCTTGATGCTCGGTACAGGAACGTACTCGTCGACACCAAGTTCACCCTTAAGTAGTTGGCTAAAGCCTAATCGGTAACTCATTTCTAACTGACGGTGTCTCTTGACCCTTTCACCACCGGTGACGGTTTCTTGAAGCGGGATTCTTAAATCACTTTTACTTAGGGTTAATGCCGAGTTTTTCGCGACGGAAGACATGGCTTGATAGTTTTCATCACGAATAAGATGGTAGCAGCAAGGAGAAATGGTCACTGCAGGAAGCCCATGTGAAACAGATTTTTTCACTAGTTCAACATGAAGATCACCACAAGCGTGAAGAGCAACAGCATGTTGATTTGAGTTAAACACCCGATCTGCCTCTTTTGAAAACGCGTCACCTTGAACAAAGCTCATATCTAGATGTTGAGCATCTGCAATCTTTTGTCCGCTTTCACACAATGACTGTTGCCACTCAAAGCTAGTGACCTTTTGATCTGATTGCTGAGATAAGATTCGACCGAGAAAGCCTTTGCCAGAGCACCATTCAAGCCACTCTTTACCATGATGGTGCTCTAATGAAGCCTCACCCATCGCGACGATTTGTTGCAGCTTTCTGCCAGGAATACCATCGGCAGTACCGCGCGGAAGATCAAGCCCAACTAAGACCGAATTATCAAACTGGATATTTTGATTCGCGGTCTCTAATTCAGGAAGAAAACGGATTAGTTCCTTAATCAATACTTGAGGCTGCTCTTTCAGAATCTGGATGTTCTCGATACTCAAGCTATTCAACCAATCAACAAGAGGGCGATTCACATCAACCCATGGCTGTTGCTGAGTTTGGCATAGGTGAAAAGGTTCAGAACGCCAATAAACTTGGTGTTCTAACAGGAATGAGTCGAGAATTGTAAATCGTGAATGCATGCTTCCCCCTATGGTGCGAGGATTGTAGGGGTAAGAGACCAAAATAGAAAGGTTCGATAGTAAGAGAACAAAAACGGCAGCAAAAGCCAGGAAGAAAAACGGCCTGTGAATACAGGCCGGATAAGAATCTAGAGTTACATGATGAGATTAACGAACAGGCAGTTCGATATCTTTAAACATCTCTTCAATTTCGTCATTCGATTTAAGAGAAATAGCTTGCTCAACCACAGGGCGAGTGAGATGCG
The DNA here is from genome assembly GCF_900382755.1 of Vibrio sp. Evd11. Lineage (NCBI taxonomy): Bacteria > Pseudomonadati > Pseudomonadota > Gammaproteobacteria > Vibrionales > Vibrionaceae > Vibrio > Vibrio sp. Evd11. The sequence continues at coordinate 43,590 of NZ_OSDX01000022.1, read as the reverse complement.
GTGCAAAACGCTCCATGAAATCGAACATGTAAGAACGTAAGAACGTACCCTTTCTAAAGCCAATACTTGTGGTACTCGCACCAAACAAGTGGCTTGCATCAATGGCAACCAAATCGGTGTCTTGCTCGTGATCAATCGCCATACTTGCAATCACGCCTACGCCAATCCCCATGCGAACATAAGTTTTAATGACATCAGCATCGGTAGCCGTGAATACAACACGTGGAGTCAGGCCAACCTTATTGAACGCAGTGTCGAGTTCTGAGCGCCCAGTAAAGCCGAAGACATAAGTCACTAGAGAGTATGCCGCAAGGTCTTCAATTGACACTAATTTCTTTTGGGCTAGAGGGTGATCTTTGGTGACAACAATCGAGCGATTCCAGTGATAACAAGGCAGCATAATCGCGTCTTGATATAAGTGAAGTGCTTCGGTCGCAATGGCAAAGTTAGCCGTGCCTTTCGCTACCGCTTCTGACATTTGGCTTGGTGTTCCTTGGTGCATGTGAAGCGACACTTTAGGATAACGAGCTGTGAAGCCCTTAATCACATCAGGCAAAGCATAACGAGCTTGGGTGTGCGTCGTTGAAATGTTTAATGTACCCATTTCAGGATGAGTGTGTTCACCAGCAACAGCTTTAATGCTTTCAACACGAGCGAGAATCTCTTGAGAGATACGAATAATATCTTCGCCAGCCTGAGTCACCTGCGTTAAGTGTTTACCACTACGCTCGAAAATCTGAATGCCCAACTCATCTTCTAGCAATCTAACTTGCTTACTAATACCAGGCTGTGATGTGTATAGACTCTCTGCGGTCGCAGACACATTTAGGTTATGGTTTAGAACCTCAACAATGTACTTCAGTTGCTGTAACTTCATATCTAACCTCGTAATCCTTTACTCATTTATGTGCTAACTTATTTGCAAAGAGAGCGTCATAGTCTCGTGTAATATAATTAATAGTTATAACGCTTCATGCACTAAATTGATAGAAAAATTGAGTTTTTATAGGTTAACAAACAAAAACATCAGTATCGCTTTGCAACCAACTCCTCATTCTCATACATTAGTAGGTAAATTTTGATTGCCGATTGCGCTCAACAAGAGATAATCAGAAATCGCAATTTACGAGTGCCGATACACAATGGAATCGTGTATCCTCTCTAGTTAGCTATAGAAAACAACAAGCAGACACAAATATATGAATATTGGTTTAATAATCGCCTTAGTCGCCGTTCTTTTGGTGTTGGTTTTAGGCTACAACATCATGCTTCAATACAAAGTTAAGGTAGAAACAGCGAAGAAACAGGAAGCTTCTCGTTATCTAACCATTATTGACGGAACCGAAGAGTTGATTGGCAATGCGCACCACATGCCTTTTAGCCAAGACCTTCTTATATGCTTAAATAACCGAATCCTTGATGCACTTGAAAATATGTATCAGCTCGACCCTAAGAATAAGCAACTCCTGCAACGAATCGAAAGTGTAAAACAGCAGATCACACAACTAAAAGAGAACTACCAAGGTGGCGAAAGTACCACTTTCCGTGTTCCTAGCAGTGATAAGCAAGCAATCATGATGCTTAAGTTGGTTAAACGCCTTCGCGATACGGTTCGTAACGAACACAATAAAGGCCGCTTTGATACTCAAGCTTACGTGGTTGAAAATGCTCGCCTAGAAACGATCCAGATTCGTATCAATATTGAAAACGTGATCAAACGTGCTAACGATTCAATTTCTCGTGGGCAACCAGGTACGGCGATTCAGCTATTACGCAAAGGTATCGATGCTTTAGCGACGAAGAACGACGCGTACTCTAATCAAGCAAAAGAAAAACTTCAGAATATGTTGAACGAGCTTGATCAGAAACGCCAAGACAAAAATGCTCAAGACTTACAGCAAATGGAATCTAAAGAGCGTGACGACGATATGGATGCCCTATTCGGTCAGAAGAAGAAATGGTAACCGTCTAACTCAAACACAAAAAGGCCGCCTCATTTACATTAAATAGGCGGCCTTTTTTGTGCCTAGTGAATTTCCTTTCTCCGTATAGGGAGATCTCATGAGCTGTGATAAAATCGCGAATTATCAACAAACTTGCCCCGACCATGTATCAAGAATTATTAGCCCCAATACACTCTTTTCTTAAAGCTGAAACGCCAGATTCATGGATAGATGAAGCCAAGAAGCCTGAAAACCTTCATATCATTTTACGCGATCACATGCTTTGTGAACTCAAGGCCGCTCAAAGTGCTTTGTTCCTTATCCGCAAGTATGCGGTAGATAAAGAAAGCGCGAAGCAGCTGAATGAATGGATTTTGCCATACGAGCAATTTGCTTATCGTCGTATCGGAGACTTGGAGTCTCTACGTGGTAAAAGTAACGTATCGAAGCAAATCACAGCAAAAGAAGGCTGTAATTACGGTGCCGACTTGATTGATAAAATGGTGCTGCTAATTAAAGAAGAACTGCATCACTTTTATCAAGTCATGGAATTGATGGTAAAAAAAGGCGTGACGTATCAACCGATTGAAGCGGGTCGTTATGCCAAAGGTTTAATCAAGCAAGTGAAAACTTACGAGCCAGACGCTCTGGTTGATAAGCTGATTATCGGCGCCTTTATTGAAGCACGCTCTTGTGAACGCTTTGCTAAACTAGCTCCCTTCTTAGAAGAAGACATGGAGAAGTTTTATGTGTCTCTACTTCGCTCAGAGGCGCGTCACTATCAGGACTATCTTGAACTCGCTGAGCAAATCGCAGGGAAAGATATCTCTGAGCGTATTGCTCACTTTGCGCAGGTTGAAGCTGACCTAATCACTTCAGAAGACAGCGACTTCAAATTTCATAGCGGCGCTCCGGTTTAAGCTCAGCACAGAAAGTCCGAACCCATTGATATCTCGTCAGTAAATAATAAGGCCAGCAAATTGCTGGCCTTATTGATCCGTATCGCTATCTAAAAATAAGCTTAAACTAGTGTGCCGTTGATTTCAGCAAGTACTGCAGCAGGATCTGCTGCTTGAGTAATTGGACGACCAATAACTAAGTAGTCTGAGCCAGCTTGAATTGCTTGAACAGGCGTCATAATACGCTTCTGGTCACCAACATCAGCGCCTACAGGGCGAATACCGGGGGTAACAAGCTTGAACTCTTTACCCAACTCACCTTTCAACAATGAAGCTTCTTGAGCAGAACATACAACGCCATCTAGACCTGAGTTTTTAGTCAAAGACGCCAAGCGCATTACCTGCTCTTGTGGGTGAATGTTCAAACCAATACCAGCCAAATCAGATTGTTCCATGCTGGTTAACACGGTAACACCGATAAGTAATGGACGATCTTTACCGTAAGGTTCTAGAATTTCGCGTGAAGCCGTCATCATACGCTCGCCACCGCTCGCGTGTACGTTCACCATCCACACGCCCATCTCAGCAGCAGCACGTACCGCTTTTGAACATGTGTTTGGAATGTCGTGGAACTTAAGGTCTAAGAATACTGAGAAACCACGTTTATGTAATTCACGGACAAATTCAGGGCCAAACAGGGTAAACATCTCTTTACCGACTTTTAAGCGGCAAGACGCTGGATCGATACGATCAACAAAGGCTAATGCATCCGCTTGGTTGTCATAATCCAATGCTACAATGATTTTTTGGTCGTTCATTTCATCTCCTAACGCAGTTAACTTTCTTTAAATAATCACTACAAGTAATAGCGACAAATAACAGTCATAAAAATGCAGCCCGAAAGCTGCAATTATTAATTTGGTCTAACAATGACCACAAATCTATTCACCATCTAGCCCACGAATAGGCTTGATCGTCCCCCACCCTTTACATGAAGGGCAGTGCCAATACATCGAGTGTGTCGAGAAACCACACTGACGACAGCGGTAATGAGGTTTAACTTTAAGTTGTTCACCAACCATAGATTGAAGAGTCGTTAGACTGTCTTTCGCACGACCTTCTTCTGCTTCAGCAAGATGGTAATCGATTAATCGATAGAAGCCCTTCATGGTCGGGTTTTTAACCAGTTGCTTAGTCAGCAGCTCTTGAGCTGAGCCAACATCTTCGTGATGAGCAACCAATTGAGCAAGCATCAATTCAGCTGAAACACCGGCTTTCTTTTGAATACAGGCTTTTAGGAATTCAACAAGTTCTGCCTCTTGGCCAAGCTTGTGGTAGCACTCAGCAAGGGTTGGAAGCACCTCACTGATAAAATCAATATCTTGTTCGAGCACCGATTCAAGACAGGTAATCGTCTTCTGGTAATCTTCATTCGCTAAATGGAACTTACCCAAAGCAATACTGGCACGAACACATTTAGGGTCTTCAGAGAGCGCTTTTTTAAAATGCTGAAGAGCCTTAGAACGATTACCCTCGGCTTGCTCTTGCATTGCAAGCTCACACCAAAAGTGTGCAACAGTTGCACGCATCTTTCTTTTTTTCTTACCAAGCTTAACGAGAATATTGCCGTAATGGATCGCCTTGTTCCACTCTCGAGTTTGCTGATAAATAGCGACCAGCTGTTGCAAAGCACCCTCTTTATGATCAGGTTCTTCTACAAGCTGTTCAAAGATTTTTTCGGCGCGATCAAGAAAGCCAGAGACCATATAGTCTTTAGCTAACTGTTGTAAGGCGAGGTTTTTCTGATCGAGAGTAAGCCCCGAACGTGAGATAAGATTTTGGTGGATACGAATAGCGCGGTCAACTTCACCTCTTGAACGGAACAGATTACCCAAGGCCAAATGAGTATCAATGGTCTCATTATCTACCTGAAGTAGTTCAATAAAGTGGTCAACGGCTTTATCAGATTGATCCGACAGTAATAGGTTCAAACCCGTCACATATTGACGGGAGATCTGGTGTGATTGTTTCTGTTTTTCTTGCTGAGCATTACGATTACCCATATACCAACCGTAAGCGGCAGCAATAGGTAAAAGTAAGAACAGTAACTCTAACATCAAATAAGACCTTTAAGCTTTGGTATCAGCAGCTACCTGCTTTGATTGCTTATTGAGTTGTTTCTTCAAACGATGAATTTTCAGTTGAGATCGCATATGCATATTGCCGAAGACTAACCAAGCAAGACCAAAACCTGAAACGAAGACCACACCTAGTAAGTTTGATAGGTGGAAGTCACCTTGCGCTAGCAGATAGTTAAAGTTCACCGTCGTTTGGTTTTGAGAGCCTAAAGCCAGTGCAATTAGGAAAAGTGCGATAACGGCGACTATTTTTATAATTTTCATAGTTCATCACTCATTGGTTAGTTAGCTGTACGATTATGCAGGAAAATTACTAATCAGACCACCATATTATGGTCATAAAAAAGCGGCATACATTATAGTATGCCGCTTTTCTTAATTCCGATAAGTAGGCTACAGTCCTGAGTTTACTCGCTCACGTAGCTCTTTACCTGGTTTAAAGTGAGGAACGTATTTACCTTCCAACTCAACCTTGTCACCAGTTTTAGGATTACGTCCAACACGAGGTTCACGGTAATGCAGAGAAAAACTGCCAAAGCCGCGAATTTCGATTCGATCACCACTTTCTAGTGTTGAAGCCATGTGCTCTAAAATGTCTTTTACAGCGTCTTCAATTTCTTTTGCAGAAAGATGCGTTTGCTCAGCGCATAGTCTTTCAATCAATTCAGACTTAGTCATAGTTACCCTCGTTGGTTTTCTTTTTAGAAATTATAGACCTATCGGAAAAATAAGCAAAAAAAAAGGAGCCTTACGGCTCCTTTCTTGGCTAGATAGCTATAATTCTCTTAATGAGAAGCTATTATTCGCCTTTAGCAGCTTTGAATGCGTCTGCCATTGCGTTACCGAACGCGCCTTCATCAGACTTGTTCAGTGAAGCCATTGCTTCTTGCTCATCAGCTTCATCTTTAGCTTTGATAGATAGGTTGATTACGCGGTTCTTACGGTCTACACCAGTGAACTTCGCTTCAACGCTGTCGCCAACGCTTAGGATTAGAGATGCATCTTCGATACGGTCACGAGAAACTTCAGAAGCACGTAGGTAGCCTTCAACGCCTTCGATTAGCTCGATAGTAGCGCCTTTAGCGTCAACTGCAGTTACAGTACCGTTTACAAGAACACCTTTCTTGTTGTCAGCAACGTATGCGTTGAACGGGTCGTTTTCCATTTGCTTAACGCCAAGAGAAATACGCTCACGCTCTGCATCTACTGCTAGAACAACAGCAGAGATTTCGTCGCCTTTCTTGTATTCACGTACAGCTTCTTCGCCGGCAGCGTTCCAAGAAATGTCAGATAGGTGTACAAGACCGTCGATACCGCCTTCTAGACCGATGAAGATACCAAAGTCAGTGATAGACTTGATCTTACCAGTAACTTTGTCGCCCTTAGCTTGCATTTCTGCAAATGACTGCCATGGGTTAGCTTTACACTGTTTCAGACCTAGAGAGATACGACGACGTTCTTCGTCGATATCAAGAACCATAACCTCAACTTCGTCGCCAACATTAACAACTTTAGAAGGGTGGATGTTCTTGTTAGTCCAATCCATTTCAGAAACGTGTACTAGACCTTCAACGCCTTCTTCGATTTCAACGAAGCAGCCGTAGTCAGTTAGGTTCGTAACACGACCAGAAAGCTTGTGACCTTCTGGGTAACGCTTAGCGATTGCTACCCATGGATCTTCGCCTAGTTGCTTAAGACCTAGTGAAACACGAGTGCGCTCACGATCGAACTTAAGAACTTTAACTAGGATTTCGTCACCAACGTTAACGATCTCTGATGGGTGCTTAACACGCTTCCAAGCCATATCTGTGATATGTAGAAGACCGTCAACACCGCCAAGATCAACGAATGCACCGTAGTCAGTAAGGTTCTTAACGATACCTTTAACTTCAGTACCTTCTTGTAGAGTTTCAAGAAGTTCGTCACGCTCAACACTGTTTTCAGATTCGATAACAGCACGACGAGAAACAACAACGTTGTTACGCTTCTGGTCTAGCTTGATTACTTTGAACTCTAGCTCTTTATTTTCTAGGTGAGCAGTGTCACGGATAGGACGTACGTCTACTAGAGAACCAGGAAGGAAAGCACGGATACCGTTAAGTTCAACAGTGAAACCGCCTTTAACTTTACCGTTGATGATACCAACAACAGTTTCAGCTTCTTCACAAGCTTTCTCAAGTACGATCCAAGCTTCGTGACGCTTAGCTTTCTCACGAGAAAGTTGAGTCTCACCGAAACCATCTTCAACAGCGTCTAGAGCTACGTCTACTTCAGCACCAACTTCAACTTCAAGTTCGCCAGCAGCGTTCTTGAATTGTTCAGCAGGGATAGCAGATTCAGACTTAAGACCAGCATCTACAAGAACGAAACCGTTCTCGATAGCTACTACAGTACCTTTAACGATGCTGCCTTGTTGGAATTCAGTTTCAGATAGAAACTCTTCAAAGAGTTGAGCAAAAGATTCAGTCATTATTTAATCTTCAATAATTAAACGTCCATGGGTATCCTACCGCATGGGGTTGATAAATTCGCCGGTCATCATCCTTGCGACCAACGTTCGTACTAGCTCGGCGAAATTACCCAGCCAGTTTCGATTCAATATAGTGTAGTGCTTTTTCTACTACTTGTTCGATGTTCATCGAAGTAGAATCAAGCACAAGCGCATCCTCAGCTGGGCGTAAAGGCGCAACTGGGCGATTACGATCTCGGTCGTCTCGCTCTTGGATCTCGCTCAAAAGGTCGTCAAATTTAACATCTAACCCCTTCTGTTGCAACTGTTTAAGGCGGCGGTTCGCACGCTCTTCAGCACTTGCATCTAAAAATATTTTCGCTTCCGCTTCAACAAATACAACGGTTCCCATGTCACGACCGTCTGCAACTAAACCGGGAGCTGCGCTAAAAGCACGTTGACGACGTAGCAGTGCTTCACGAACGCGAGGTAAAGCCGCTACTTTTGAAGCAGCCATGCCAGTTTCTTCTTTACGAAGTTCACCAGAAACATCTTCGCCTTCCAAGATAACCTTAACCAAGTCACCTTCAGCAATAAACTGTACATCGAGGTGAGTAGCAAGCGGTACCAGAGCATCTTCCGATTCAGTATCTACACCGTGGTGAATTGCCGCTAAAGCCAGTACGCGATAGATCGCACCTGAGTCTAGAAGATGAAAACCTAGCTTGTCTGCTAGTAACATACACAGGGTACCTTTACCTGCACCACTTGGTCCATCAACCGTAATCACTGGGCTTTGAGAAGGCATCTTTTACTCCACGTTTTGTCGTAAGTTGTATTCTGTACTAGCAGATCGCCACTACTTTATAGGCGGCATATTATAAAGAAAAATTGAAAGTCGAGCGAGGTAATTCTCAGATAATTCAGAGTTGATGATGCATAAGCGAATGCAACCGACTCAATATCCCCTAGCTTAGTTCAATAAAACACACATATACGTTCTGTAGACGTAAAAAAGCCCCGCAATAAGCGAGGCTCCGGGATTTTGCATTTTAGTAGAGCAAAAAAGTAGTAGCTCAAAGAAGCTTAACCAATAATGGCGCGAACAGCTTCTAGGTCTTCTAACGTATCAACACCAGCAGCAGGTGCTTCAGCAGCAACATCTACATGGATTTTCTCTCCGTACCACAGCACTCGCAGTTGCTCTAGGCACTCAATACGCTCAAGGGTACTTGGTTCCCAATTGATGTAAGTATTGATAAAACCCGCACGGTAAGCGTAGATGCCAATATGACGCAGTAAAGGCGACTCCGCGGCCGTACCATTGTTCGCGTAAGCATCTCGATCCCAGGGAATCGTTGCTCGGCTAAAATACAGTGCGTAACCGTCTTTATCCGTTACTACTTTCACAGCGTTAGGATTAAACACTTCATCAGCGTGATTAATTTCTACACCTAGCGTTGCCATTGGTGCTGTGCTATTCGCCAGGTTATTTGCAACCTGATTAATAATTGCAGGTGGGATAAGAGGCTCATCACCCTGAACATTCACGATAATATGGTCATCGGGAATGTTCATCACTTCAATCACTTCAGCTAAACGCTCTGTACCTGATTCGTGATTCGGAGATGTCATACACACGGTCGCACCAAATGCTTTAGCCGCTTTTTCAACTCGAGCATCATCGGTAGCGATAATAACTTTATCAGCACCCGCCTTCATTGATTGTTCGTAAACCCATTGGATCATCGGCTTTCCACCAATATCAGCCAATGGTTTTCCTGGCAAACGACTCGATTGGTATCTCGCCGGAATGACAACCGTAAACGACATTACTTACCCTCATCCATTGAAACGGTACGAGCTTCAGGCTCCAGAAGAACAGGAATCCCCTCTTTGATTGGGTAAGCTAGGCGGTCAATTTTACAAACAAGCTCTTGCTTATCCTTGTCAAAAGTTAGTTTACCTTTACATACAGGGCAAGCAACGATCTCAAGCAGACGGTGATCCATAGTATTCCATAACCTCTTTTATTCTTTTTAAAATTTGCTGTTGCGAATCTTCATCAAACTGTGCAGAAACTGGAAGATACCACCAGTTTTCTTGCGCATAGCCTTCGCATTTAACAGCGTCTTTTTCTGTCATAATCATGTTCATACCCTTCTTTGCTAAGGCATGAAGTTCATCTTTATCAAAATCTTGATGGTCGGCGAAACCCTGTGTGAAAACCACATCACCATCAAGATCTTCTAATGTTTTAAAAAAGCGCGGTGGATGACCAATACCAGCAAAAGCCACCAGTTTCTGTAATTTTTCTACTGGCATTTTCTGACCCGTCTTAAGGTTAACAGCTTGGCTTGGTAGCAAAGACATCGAGAATTCACGGCCTTGAGGTTTACCGCCATTGTTAACCAAAAAATCCACGGTATCTAAGCGTGATATAGGCTCTCTTAATGGCCCTAAAGGAATGAGGCATTCACTACCAAAGCGTCTCGCACCATCGATAACCGCAAATTCAATATCGCGTTCAAGGGCATAATGCTGAAGGCCGTCATCAGTGATAATGACATTAACACCTTCGTTCAGCAAAGCATTCACTGCATTTGCACGGATAGGGTCAACCGCTACAGGCGCACCCGTTCGCTTTCGAATCAACCGTGGTTCATCACCTGAATGTTCGGCAGGTGTGTTCTCGTCCAACACTAACGGATAACTAGGGGCTTTCGCGCCATAACCTCGAGAAACCACACCAGGTTTGAAACCATTGGCTTGGAGCATCTCAACTAACCAAATAACCACTGGAGTTTTACCATTGCCACCCGCGGTAATATTACCAACAACGATCACAGGCAAAGGTGGGCGATAGGTTTCTTTCTTCCCAGAGAGATACGCTTCGCGACGTTGACCACTGATCATTTTGAACAACAGACTCAACGGCCACAACAGTGGCCAGAGAAGGTATTTTAACGGGTGATTGTTAAACCAAATTTTTTCGATCAAAACGAAGCCTAATCTTATTCGCCAAACTGGATTCGGTGTAATTGAGCATAAGCACCGTCATGTGCGATTAACTCAGCATGCGGACCTCGTTCAACAATATGACCATCGTCTACAACTAAAATTTCGTCAGCTTGCTCAATCGTTGATAGTCGGTGTGCAATAACCAGTACCGTTTTATCTTTTTGTAGCTCATCTAAAGCAGATTGAATGGCTCTTTCTGATTCTGTATCCAAAGCCGATGTTGCTTCATCTAGGATCAGAACTGGAGCTTCTCTTAACAACGCTCGTGCAATCGCAATGCGCTGTCTTTGACCGCCAGATAAATTACCACCGTTCTCACCAACAATCGTATCGATGCCATTTTCCATATCTTTGATAAATTCAGTGGCGTGAGCAAGTTTTGCTGCGTGTTCAATTTGTTCGCGTGAGTAAACCTCACCGGCTGCATACGCAATGTTATTGGCGACCGTATCGTTGAACAGATGGACATTTTGAGAAACAAGAGCAAAATGTTCACGAAGATTTTTCAGCTCATAATCTCGGATATCGTGTCCATCGAGTTCAATGGTTCCTGAATCCACATCATAAAAACGAGTAAACAGGTTGGCAATGGTACTCTTACCAGAACCAGAACGCCCAACAAGCGCCACCGTTTTACCCTTCGGTATATTGAAACTCACCTTATCGAGTGCTGGTTTCTCTGCTCCCTCATAGGTAAAAGTCACATCTTTTACAGCAACTTCACCGTTTACAGTTGCAGGTTTCAATGTACCCTTGTTTTGTTCTGTCTCGAGATCCATCAAACCAAATAGAGTGGTGCTCGCCGCCATACCGCGTTGGAACTGGGATGTCACACTAGTTAATGCTTTTAATGGGCGCATTAAACCGAACATCGCAGAGAAGATAACTGTAAATGTACCGGGAGTAAGCTCAGCACGAATAGAGTCAAAACTAGCTAGGACCAACACTGTCACAACTGCAATAGACGCTATCATTTGAATTATCGGATTTGCAGCCGCTTGAGCTGTTACCAACTTCATACTTTGCTGACGCATCTGATTACTAACGGTATCGAAACGACCTTTTTCTAAGTCTTGACCACCGTAAGTTAGCACCACCTTATGACCTTTAAGCATTTGTTCTGCTGAAGAAGCCACGTGACCCATGCTAGTTTGCATGTTTTTAGAGATCTTTCTAAATCGCTTAGAAACGACGGTAATAGCCCAAGCTACAACGGGTGCAACCGCAAACAACACCAAAGACAACTGCCAGCTATTCCAGAACATCAGCGTCAACAGGCCAATGATACTGGCACCTTCACGGACAATACTGACCAAAGCCTTACTGGTTGCAGCAGAGACTTGCTCTGAATCGTAAGTAATTCGAGATAGCAGTGCGCCCGTTTGCTCTTTATCAAAGAAAGACACAGGCATATGCATGAAATGACTGAAAATTTTACGTCGAATCTCCATCACCACGTTGCCAGAGACCCAACTCAAGCAATAGGTTGATACGAAGCCACTCACACCACGAATGAACATCATGGCAAAGATAATAATAGGGAGCGTGCGTAAAAAGTCTGATTCAGCGTTACCAAAGCCTTCATCAAGTAATGGCTTTAGTAATGAAATCATATAAGTATCAGAGACGGCATTTATAATAAGCGCAATAACCGCAACACCAAGGCCAGCCTTATACAGTCGAATATAAGTCCAAAGTCTTTTAAATGTGACCCAAGTGGTTTCATCTGTTTCTGTTGACATAGAATCGCTTAATTTTCTCACAATAATCTATCTATTCTACTCCCTTACGGAGCATCTGCCTATACCACTGCCTCCCCTGATGTTCCCTAATCGTATGATATTTCCAACCTTCCTTACTGGTTGTGATGGTTATTTGTCCACTTTCGCCCGTATCTAGCCATCTATTATCAGCCTCTCGATAGCGGTCGACGACAGATTGGCTAGGCATCCCCCACTGGTTTCCTTTAGACAATGAAGCGATGGCCAACTGTGAAGAAACAGCCCCGATAAATCGAGCAATGGAAGAGGTTGAGCTACCATGATGGGGAACCAACATCACATCACTTTTGAGCCGCGTAGCTTCGCGTGCAAGTAACCACTCACTGACCAATTCAATATCTCCGGTAAGAAGCATAGAAAACTCAGTGCTTGGCTCATAGATGCGCACAACACATGAATGAGGGTTATATGCTCTTTCAACACTTTTGGGCGGCCACAACACCTCAAACTCAACACCTTGCCAACGCCAAGACTCTCCAATCACACAAGCTTGATAAGCAAACGTAGACTGACTACTGAGCGAGACTGGAGGTTTAAGTTTTTGGCTAGCGCGTATCCATTTAGGGTTGTAGTGAGAAAATAATGCCTGATATCCACCAGCATGGTCAGCATCAAAATGACTGATAATCACTCCATCAAGCTCCTTAATTCCTCTTCTTTCTATCGTAGGTATCAATAGCGACTCAACCACAGAACCGCCCGGCCAAGCATTACCTAGATCATAAACAACAATCCGGTTATTTTTTTGAAGAACAACCGACAAGCCATGTCCAACATCTAAAACATCGACTCTCAACACTTCTGGTTTGAGCTTTCCAAATTCCCACCACAAAACAAATACGGCACTGGCGAAAAACATCATTTTACGATGGAAGTAATGACGTAACAGACCGAATAGAAAAATGAAAAACACGAACAAAGCAGCGAGTTCATCATCAACCGTAAGCCAAAAACGTTCAGAGAAAGGAAGAGCGAAAACAACGGGAGTGAGCGATAAATCCACCAGAGCCCACAAATAACCAACGATATTGTTCTCAGCCCAAATTGATTCAAATATTAAGCTGATAAACATCGCTAAGAACAACAAAGGAATCGTTACTATCGAAACCCAAGGCAACAGGAAAAAGTTGTATAACACCGAGACCAAACTGAACCCTTGAAAGAACAGCATTGAAAAAGGAGCCAGTAACAACGTCAGCATTAACTGGATTTTGAATAGCTTGAGGAGTTTTGTGAGTAGAGGGCTTTTGTAAGAAGAAAGATGAGTATTGGAAGCAATATAAAGAACGGCTGCTAACGCTCCAAATGAGAGCCAGAAGCTACTTGAAAGTACCGAAAATGGCCAAATTAACAAAACGACACAAAGACTCAAGGTCACATATCGAATCAAACTTATATTTTGACCTCGCCAAAGGAAATAGCTCGCAATGATGCACATAGTTAGCGCCCTAAGCGTTGGTAAAGTAAACCCTGCAAACCAACTATAAAAATACGCGAGCCCAAGACCAAATACAGTCGGAAGCCAAATTAAATGCGATCCCCCTAACCTAACGACTCTCCCCAATTGGTAACCGATGCCAAAAGCAATGCCAATGTGTAACCCTGAGATCGCCATTAAGTGAACAAGCCCACTGCTCTTAAGCAGATCCCAGCGCTGTGATTGAATGAATTCCCTATAACCAAAGCTCAACGCCACAATCAGATCAGAGTTATCCAGCTGACTGATCGTTGTCAAAGTCCTTTCAAACCATCGAGCACGCAAGTTTGTACTAGAATGAATGCTAAAGCTTGTTCCGGCTCGATAGGTAGCATTAGCAACGATTCTTTCACTGAACAGGTATTTTTCTAAATCAAATCCGGCCTCGTTAAGTTTTCCAAAAACCGGTTTCATTGACACAGAGAGATGAACCTTATCTCCAAGTGTTAGCTTGAAAGGCGTAAACAAGCGCAATTTTATCAATTGTGGAAAGATTAATTTTTCACCGCCAATTGATCTAACTACTATTACGCTTTCAAAACCGTGGCTATTTTCACTAAAAAGGCTAACAATCGAAGCATTTATGGTAATATTCTGGCCAGATTGAAATAACTGACTTGTTTGTATTTTGATTGCATTCCCAAGGCAGATAACTAGTATCAATGCAGTGACTGGACCTCTTGCACACCGGAAAACGCTATACTTTATTAATGTGAAAAGTAACAACAGCATTAATGGTGCCCAAACCCAATGTGGCATCACAGGCCAAAAGCTGGCAGACACAACTGTCGCAGCAAATGAAATTAAGAACCAAGAGTTAAACAAGAGAGTAGCTTCCTCCTATGCCAAGAAAGTTTATCAAACGATTTATGCCTGACCATGAGCTCATCAAGCGTCAGAAAGCATTGAAAATTTTTGGCAATGTTTTGTACAACCCCAACTTATGGTGCCTTAACCGTCGCTCTGCGGCGGGCGCGTTCGCTGTTGGGTTATTCATGGCGTTTGTCCCTTTACCAAGTCAAATGATTATGTCTGCAGGCCTTGCTGTTGCATGTGGTGTTAACCTACCGCTGTCTGTCGCATTGGTTTGGATCAGTAATCCCGTGACTATGCCGGTACTGTTCTACTTTGCTTATAAAGTAGGTGCGTTTGTTATGCATGTGCCGCCTCAAGCTTTCCACTTTGAATTGTCTTGGGATTTCATCTTGGCGCAAATGAGCACCATCGGACCTCCGTTCCTATTAGGTTGCATGATTTGCGGCGTTATCTCTGCGATGATTGGCTACTTTGGTATTCGTGGGTTATGGCGCTATTCAGTCGTAAGAAGCTGGAAAAAACGACAAGCAAGGTACTGAAACTATCGTTGGATGTGGGTGAATTGAAACTCACACTATGAGAAATCAGAACAACATCGGCTCTCTACAATATTGGTATGTAACGAAAGTCGTAAAGAACACGAATTGAATTCAATAAAAAAGGATCCCATTGGGATCCTTTTTTGTATTTATCGAAACGGGACTGATTTATTATTGAGGTTAATGCTATTTAGAACTAAGCACTGAGGCTGGGTTTAACTTCGCTGCTCGTGATGCTGGGTACCATGTCGCCAGTAAGCTCAATACAATCGCGGTACCGGAAACCACAACAACATCCGTCATATCAAGTTGTGATGGCAAGAAGTCGACAAAGTAGATATCACCGGACAAGAACTGATGATCGACCAACTTTTCAAGCCCTTTGATAAGTGTCGTGAGATTAAGCGCGACTAACACGCCTATTGCACTGCCCACCAAGCTACCTAAGACTCCTGAGAATACGCCCTGCCAAACGAAAATGCGTTTCACAAGGCCGTCCGATGCGCCCATGGTTCTTAATATTGCGATCTCTGATGCTCTGTCTTTTACTGCCATCATTAGCGTCGAGACAATATTGAAACAAGCCACACCAATAACCAATACCATCACTAGGTACATGATGGTGCGAACCAACTGGATATCTCGATACAGGAAACCAAACTTCTGTTGCCAGCTGCGCAGGTACACATACACATCAAGCTGGTTACCCACTTCACGCACAATCGAGTTTGCGTTCAGAACATCGGTCACTTTTAAAGAAACCCCTGTCACTGCCTCGCCTAAGTTAGCGTAAACTTGCGCATCGCCAATCGGGATTAGAGCCAAGCTGTGGTCTATTTGGCCGTTAAGCGTCAACAAGCCAACGACTTTGACTCGAACACGTTTAGGTGCTTGAACTTTTACCGACCCATTCACCGTTGGAATCATCAGAGTTAAGTAATCACCCACTTTCGCGCCAAGTACATTAGCCACACCAGAGCCCAAGATAATCTGTTGTTGCCCTGCTTTAAAATCGCTCCAAGCTTGCTTATCGATAAAACTCGATAGGCTCGATACTTGTTGCTCAAGTTGTGGGTCAACACCGCGAACTTCAATTGCTTTCAACTCTTTGCCTTTTTCGGCAAGCGCGGTAATTTTCACATAAGGTGCCGCTGCGACAACATCATCATGTTGGGTCGCTTGTTCGATCACATGCTCCCAACGTGTTACAGGTTCATTGACGCCCTCAAATTCCCCATGCGGGATAACAGAAAGCACTCGCGACTGCAGTTCACGCTCAAAGCCATTCATCGCAGACAAACCAATGATGATCACCGCGACACCGACAGCAATACCGATCGTAGAAGACAGAGAGATAAACGAGACCATTTTGTCTCGTTGCTTCGCCCGACTAAATCGGCCGCCTATCAATAGAGATAAAGAAGAAAACACTTAGCTCTCCTCTTTTTCTACGTTAACCAGCAAACCGTCTTGCATGTGCAATTGGCGATCCATTTTTCCCGCAAGTTCACCATCATGAGTTACAACCAAGAAAGCGGTATCGTATTCGCGATTCAATTCACGCATTAAATCGTAAATAGACAGTGCTGTGTTGTGGTCAAGGTTACCTGTTGGTTCATCCGCCAGCACCAAAGCCGGCTTATTAACTAAAGCTCGCGCAATCGCCACACGTTGTCTCTCACCACCAGAGAGCTCTGAAGGTCGGTGATCAACACGATGACTCAATCGGACTTTATCCAACAAACGTTGTGCTTCTTCTTTCGCTTTCGCTGGCTTTTCACCACCAATAAGTAATGGCATCGCTACGTTTTCAAGCGCTGAGAAGTCCGAAAGAAGATGATGAAATTGATATACAAAACCAAGATGTTGATTACGAAGCTTTGCCTGCTTATTCGAACTCAAAGACGCTAAGTCCTGCCCAAGAAAACTCACGCTGCCGTCAGAAGCATCATCCAATGCACCTAAAATATGCAATAACGTACTTTTACCGGAACCGGAGGTACCAATAATTGCAACCAACTCGCCTTTTTCAATTTCGAAGCTGACACCTTTGAGGACTTCGGTATCCAACGAACCCTCGCGGTACGTTTTACGGATATCATTACATTGAAGGAAATTACTCATAACGAAGGGCCTCAGCAGGTTTCACAGAAGATGCACGATAAGAAGGAAATACAGTCGCGACAAGGCTAAGTGCAATAGCCAAAACCACAACAACCGCAATTTGGGTTGGGTTAATCAATATTGGCAGTTGTCCACCAAAGGAGAACAGAGCGACACCCATCGCCTCTAAAATAGTATTGAGGTTCGAAGCTAAGATCACGCCAAGAATGCCACCAGATAACGCACCGATCACACCACTACTTGCACCTTGAACCATGAAGATCCCCATGACTTGGCCATCACGCATACCTTGCGTTTTTAAGATGGCGACTTCGGATTGCTTCTCCATCACCACCATAATCAGTGCAGAAATGATATTAAACGCAGCAACACCAATAATCAGCCCAAGCATCAAGCCCATCATGTTTTTTTCCATACGTACAGCTTGGAAAAGCTCGCCACGTTGGTCACGCCAATCACTCCACACCCAACCTTCTGGTAGCGGGGTATTCGATAAATTTGCGACTTCAAATGGGTCATCAAAAAACAGTCGCCAGCCTGAAATCGTATCAGACTTATAACGCATCAATCGCCCTGCGTCTTTGATATCGGTAACCATCAATTGAGCATCGATATCCGAGCCCGTGTTAAAAATGCCAGCTACGGTAAAATTTCGTTGGCTAGGAATACGTCCTAACGGAGTGTATTGGCTAGCACTGGTCACCATTAAGCGAACTTTGTCACCCATAGATACTTTCAAGTTTCTTGCCAAGGTATGACCAAGGAAAAGCTGATACTCGCCAGCTTGGAGTGAAGACAGTCTGCCAGCAATTAAATGATTCTGAAGAGGGTCATCTGAATTTGGTTCAATACCAATTAACAAGCCCGCAGATAACTGAGCAGGACTTTGGATCACCGCTTCACTACGAACAATGGGTTCTACGTGGCCATTGAGCGACATTTGCTCTGCAAAGCTAGGCGCTTGAGCAGAAAGTGACGTTGTGCCTCCCTGCTCGTAAACAACAGCTTGAGGAAGGACACCAAGAATTCGGTCTTTTAACTGCGCTTCGAATCCATTCATTACCGATAAAACAGTAACCAGAGACAGCACACCAATGGTGATTCCGGCTGTCGACATATAAGAAACAAAACGGCTAAAGCGATCACCTGAACGGCCTTTCAAATAACGCAGGCCAACAAACAATGAAATAGGATGAAACATACTTTGAACCATCTAAAGGAGATGCGGGTTAATGTAACGGGTATTGCCGTTACTGTGTAGGGGTTAATTGAAAATATAGAGTGAATTAACTCAATTAGTTAGGCTTGAAAAACAGAACCTTGTCAAATAGCCAACTTTCAAACAACTATTTGGGACTTTCAATTAACTGACCTTGATTACTGCGGCCACATAGCGATAATCAATAGATCACTTCAAGGAACTAACGCATGACAGAACAAGAGTTTTTCACCGTTCACCACAGCCTTACCGCTAATATTGAGCCAATGGACAGTAACTCCGCTTTACCTTCTCAAATTCAGTTCGAATCGGAGATCCCTGCCCCTTTTGTTGTGGCAAGTGAGTTTAGCCAATTGGACCTGTTAGCCGACAGTGCTCGCAACGAACTGAAAAACAGCGACTTGAAGAATGTCATCAGTTTATTGGATGCACAGAACTCTAAACTAAACCTCTTGTTGAGCTTTATGTTATCCCAACAAGATGATGAACAATTTCGTACCCACACGTATTCATTTGGCGCGAGTCAGTTCTCTTGTTTTTCCAAAACAGATATCGAAGCGGGTCGCTTAGTTAAAGCTAAACTCTTTATCGAGCACCCAGCCGCCGCTATTTATTGCTACGCAGAAGTCTTCGCTAGCGAACCAAAAGATTCAGGCTTCGAAATCAAATTCAAATACGCTCATCTTCGTGATACTGACCAAGACTTGCTGATCAAAGCTGCGCTTCATCAACAACAAAAGCTCTTACGTCAACGCTCTCTAGAACGAGATAACAAGTAAATAGACATGACAAAACAATCCATTTTTACACTACCTAAACTCAAAGGTGCCGGTGATAAAAAACACATCGGTAACCTAGTTGGTTCATCTCTCGCGCTTGCTATCGCTAAACTTGCCGAGCAGCATAACAGCCATACAGTGCTTGCAGTGCCCGATCCTCAGATCGCACTCAAGCTTCAATCAGAAATTGAACAATTTACGCCACATGAAGTGGCACTATTCCCTGATTGGGAGACACTGCCATACGACAGCTTCTCACCACATCAAGAGATCATTTCTGATCGTATAGCGCGGCTTTATGCACTGCCAACGTTAAAAGATGGCATCACAATAGTACCGATCAGCACGCTACTACAACGTCAGTCACCACGTGATTTCTTGTTGCAGCACACCTTAATGGTGAAAACGGGTGATCTGTACTCGCTTGAGAAGCTGCGTCTTCAACTTGAAAAGTCTGGCTATCGTTACGTAGACCAAGTGTTTGGCCCTGGTGAGTATGCGAGCCGAGGTTCAATTCTCGACTTGTTCCCAATGGGTAGCAAAGACCCATATCGTATTGACTTTTTCGATGACGAAATCGACACGATCCGCACTTTCGATCCTGAAAATCAGCGCTCTATCGAAGACATCTCTGAGATCCGTTTGCTACCAGCACACGAGTTTCCAACCTCTGAAAGTGCTATTGAAGATTTTCGCATTCGCTGGCGCCAACAATTTGATGCGCGCCGTGAACCAGAATCGGTTTATATGCAGGTTTCAAAAGGTACTTGGCCTGCCGGTATTGAATACTGGCAGCCGCTGTTCTTCGACCATACTGAAACCTTATTCGATTACGTTGCCGATGAAGCGCAACTCTTGGTTCTTGGTGACGTAGAAACAGCTGTTGATGCTTTCCTTACCGACGTTGCTCACCGATACGAACAGAGAGGCGTTGATCCACTTCGACCATTGCTAACACCTGAACAACTTTGGTTGAAGAAAGATGAGTTGTTCGCTCACTTTAAGCAAAAACCACAAGTTAACTTGAGCTTAGATACGATTGAAGAAAAAGCTGGCCGTACCAACCTACCGGTTGCCGCACTGCCAGACTTGAGTGTTCAGCATCAAAATAAAGAGCCTCTAGCCAATCTCAGAAAATTCACGGAATCCTTCGATGGCAAAGTAGTTTTTTCGGTTGAGTCTGAAGGTCGCCGTGAAGCCCTGAGTGAATTACTCAGTGGCATTAAAGTACGACCAAGTGAGGTTGAAAACTTGGATGCGGCCATTAAAGCCAAAGACAAGTTCAGCCTCATATTAGGTTCAGCTGAACACGGCTTTATCCAGGAAGAGCAAAACATCGCTCTTATCTGTGAAAGTGATTTGTTAGGCGATCGCGTTGTACAACGTCGCAAGAAAGACAAGAAAAGTGTTAACAGCGATACCGTAATCCGTCACTTAGCGGAGCTTAAACCGGGTCAACCGGTTGTTCACATTGACCACGGTATTGGTCGCTATATCGGCTTACAAACACTTGAAGCCGGTGGCATGAAAACCGAATACGTGACACTTGAGTATCAAAACGATGCCAAGTTGTACGTGCCCGTTGCGTCTCTGAACTTGATTGGCCGTTATTCAGGTGGTGCTGAAGATTCTGCTCCACTGCACAAACTCGGTGGCGAAGCATGGCAGAAAGCTCGCAAACGCGCCGCAGAGAAAGTCCGCGACGTTGCAGCAGAGCTACTTGATGTTTACGCTAAGCGTGAACTAAAACCTGGCTATAAATTTGTATTAGATCGTGGCCAATATGCGACTTTCAAGTCTGGCTTTCCGTTTGAAGAAACGGATGATCAAGCAATGGCCATCAATGCCGTTATGTCTGATATGTGCCAAGCAAAAGCCATGGATCGCTTAGTGTGTGGTGACGTTGGTTTTGGTAAAACCGAAGTCGCGATGCGCGCGGCATTCGTATGTACCGATAACAGCAAACAAGTGGCTGTGTTAGTACCAACGACGTTACTTGCTCAGCAACACTTTGAAAACTTCCGCGACCGTTTCGCGAACCAACCGATACGTGTCGAAGTGCTGTCACGATTTAAATCAGCTAAAGAACAGAAATTGATCATGCAAGATGTTGCCGACGGTAAGGTCGATATCTTGGTGGGTACTCACAAGCTTCTTTCCAGTGACCTTAAGTTTAAAGACCTTGGCTTGTTAGTCGTCGATGAAGAACACCGCTTTGGTGTGCGTCAAAAAGAGAAAGTGAAAGCGATGCGCGCGGATGTCGACATCCTCACGCTAACCGCGACACCGATTCCACGAACGTTGAATATGGCAATGAGCGGTATGCGTGACCTTTCGATCATAGCCACACCACCCGCACGACGCTTAGCAATCAAAACCTTTGTCCGTGAGAGTGATGATGCGGTAGTAAGAGAAGCGGTACTGCGTGAAATAATGCGTGGTGGTCAGGTTTACTTCCTGCACAACCAAGTCGACACCATTGAAAAAACAGCCGAGTCCCTGCAGAAGTTAATTCCAGAAGCTCGTGTAACGGTCGCTCATGGTCAAATGCGAGAGCGCGAACTAGAACGCATCATGAATGACTTCTACCATCAGCGTTTTAATCTGTTGGTATGTACCACCATCATCGAAACAGGTATCGATGTTCCGACGGCGAATACTATCTTGATGGATAGAGCTGACAATCTCGGTTTAGCGCAACTGCACCAATTACGTGGTCGTGTAGGTCGTTCGCACCACCAAGCTTACGCCTACATGCTAACACCGCACCCGAAAGCTATGAGCAAAGATGCCATTAAGCGATTAGACGCGATTGCCTCTTTGGAAGACCTGGGCGCTGGTTTTACCCTAGCGACTCACGATTTAGAGATTCGTGGCGCGGGTGAACTGTTGGGTGACGAGCAGAGTGGTCAGATCCAATCGGTTGGCTTTACACTGTATATGGAAATGCTTGAGCAGGCTGTTGAAGCATTGAAAGAAGGTCGAGAGCCATCGCTTGATGACCTACTGCGTGAACAAACTGAGATCGAAATGCGTTTGCCTGCGTTATTGCCAGATGACTATATCCCAGACATCAATACTCGATTATCGACCTACAAGCGTATTGCGAGCGTCAGTGACACGGATGAACTGGCAGAGCTTAAAGTTGAACTGATCGACCGCTTTGGCAGTCTTCCTGATGCAACCAAGAACTTATTATCAGTTTCTGAGCTAAAATTAGCGGCTGCGTCAATTAAAGCGAAGAAAATTGAAGCTCACGACAAGGGCGGATTCTTAGAATTCTACCCAGATGCTGACATAAACCCGGCCTACCTTGTTAAACTATTGCAATCCCAACCGCAAAAGTTTTCAATGGAAGGACCAACAAAGTTCAAGTTTACGATACCATTGGTAGACAGACGGAAACGAATTCAATTTGTTAGTGATTTATTGGGCGAATTCAGACAGAACTTGCTGCCTTCGACATAAAACCCAATCCACTGCACATATAAATTATCCAGCCGTAACAGCGGCTGGAAGACGGAGTAAAAATGAAAAGACTGATCCCACTGCTACTATTGTTCGTCTCACTGCCAAGTTTGGCTCAGAGACAATTTGATATAGAAGTGATCATTTTCAAGCGCGCAGTTGATGCCGAAAAAGTCAACGAATCTTGGCCGAACACTCAGCCGAAAATTTCACTTGAGCGCGTTGGTTCATTTCAAGATACCCAATACCGCTCTAAGAAAGGCGTACAAATGTTGCCTTACTCAGAGTACAAGCTAACGCCTCAGAAAGACAAACTGCGCAAACATGCAGGCTTTGAAGTTCTGATGCATACTGCTTGGCGTCAAGGTGACCAAGGTAAGAGCTCTGCACCTGTTTTCCATATTCAAGCAGGTAAAGACTTCTCTAAAGATTTCAATGCAGATGGTTCTGAAAAAGGTGCTATCACCACAGGCAGTGCCGATGGATTCAAAGAAGAGACCATTGATAAGCCACTGTACGAACTAGACGGCAAGCTACAGATCTACGTGCAGCATTACCTTTACGCTGAAACCACGCTCGATTTAAAAGCACCAAGCGTTCGTGAAGTGACTCTGAAAGAACAGCCTATTGAGTTAGACACACCAGTAAGCGGTGCAGACAGCAATGTTCAAGTGGGCAACTTAACTGAGATATCACCGACAGTGCAGGTAGAAGAGTTCCTTAAAAGCTACCGCATGGATCAAAAGCGTCGTATGCGTAGTACAGAAACTCACTACCTTGACCACCCGCTTCTGGGCATGGTGATTCAAGTTCGACGTGTAGCGCAGTAAGTTACTTGCCGATTCGGCTATAATTATATAAATAATTCAATCCGCCCTCCTAGTGAGGGCGTTTTATTAAGTGCTATCTATCTTTATTCTGTATTGACTCACTTTGTTCAGTACTTACATGTAATTCGGTATTTCTTATGAGCCCTGACTTTCAGATAAATACTCAACACCTCAGCCTCAAGATTATTGAAGCTACAGACGCTCCAGAGTTTTCTCGGTTGATCCAAACATCCCCTAGCCTATTTCCATGGGTAGACTGGTGCCACGATGCGTTCTCTATTGTAGAAGCCGAGAAATTCATTCTGGCTACCCGCTTAAATTGGGTAAAAGCAGACGCATTTGGGTTTGGTATTTTTGAACGCCACAGCAATCAACTGGTTGGAATGGTGGCAATTAATGAGCTTTACCATACCTTCAATATGGCAAGTTTAGGTTATTGGGTTGGCGACGAGTTTCAACGGAAAGGGATTGCCAAAGAAGCGATGCTGACCTTATTTGAATTCTGCTTTGCTCAACTGAAACTAACGCGTTTAGAGATTGTTTGCGATACAGAAAACCTACCAAGCCAAAGGCTGATTGAGAAGTGTGGCGCAGAGCGTGAAACCATTGCCAAGAACCGATTTATCTTTAACGGCAAGCCAAAAGACGGCGTGGTTTATTCTGTATTGCCTCCAACCTCTTAGGTTCTTAGGTTCTTAGGTTCTTAGGTTCTTAGGTTCTTAGGTTCTATAATTATTAAGTTATTAAGTTATTAAGTTATTAAGCCAGCAAAAACAGCACATCATCGACACGATCAAAAAAGAGCTCCGAAGAGCTCTTTTTTATTCGCTGAAAATCACCAATTAATTAGTGCAGCTTCAGATTTGGACGCAACACACGGTTGATTCGGCCTACCAACATCATTAACGACGTTTTGATGATGCCGTGAAGCGCGACTTGGTGCATGCGATACAAAGAGATGTATACCACGCGAGCAATACGACCTTCGACCATCATTGAACCTTTAGTCAGGTTACCCATCAAGCTACCTACCGTAGAGAAACGGCTTAGTGAAACAAGCGAGCCTTTATCTTTATAAACATAATCTTTCAGGTCACGGCCGTTCAGTTTAGCAATGATGTTGCTGAATGCGCAGCTTGCCATTTGGTGAGCCGCTTGTGCACGAGGTGGAACAAATGAACCATCCGCTTGTGTACATTGTGCTAAGTCGCCAATAGCAAAGATATTATCATCAAGCGTGGTTTGTAGCGTGTTTTTCACAACCAATTGGTTAATACGGTTAGTCTCAAGACCACCAATATCTTTCAGGAAATCTGGTGCTTTGATACCCGCCGCCCAAACCATGATTTGCGCTGGAATCTTATCGCCATCTTTGGTTGTTAGACCTTCAGATTCAGCCTGAATCACCATAGTGTTAGTACGCACGTTAACACCAAGCTTAGTTAGCTCAGAGTGCGCTGCACTCGAAATACGAGGTGGTAGAGCAGGAAGAATTCGCTCACCCGCTTCAACAAGGTTAACGTTCAGCTTACTTGAATCTAGATCACCAAAACCGTAAGTACGAAGCTCTTTCACAGCGTTGTGAAGCTCAGCAGAAAGCTCTACACCTGTCGCACCAGCACCAACAATCGCGATATCAACAGTGCCTTGACCGTTTTTAGCGTGAAGTTTTAAGAACTGGTTGTTCATTTCCGTACGGAAACGGTGAGCTTGTTCTGGGCTATCAAGGAAAATACAGTTGTCACGAACGCCAGGCGTGTTGAAGTCGTTTGACGTTGAACCAATTGCCATCACTAGAATGTCGTATTCCAGTTCACGGCTTGGCATTAGCAATTCACCGTGATCATCTTTCAGTTCGCTCAGTGCAATCACTTTACGCTCACGATCGATGTCGTTCAGGCTGCCCATTTGGAAATCGAAGTAATGGTTTTTTGCATGTGCGCGGTAGCTTAATGCATCAACACCTTCGTCCAGTGAACCTGTTGCTACTTCATGAAGTAATGGTTTCCATAGGTGGCTTGCTTTACGGTCAACCAGAGTAATCTGGGCACGTTTTTTACGACCTAAAGTGCGGCCTAGCTTAGTTGCTAGCTCTAAACCACCAGCACCACCGCCTACTACGATAATTTTTGTCACAATGACAATCCTCTACAAAATGAATAAATGGGGTTCGGCTCGATTACTCCAACCGATAAATTCTATGTATCTACTCGGCCTTGAATGCGAAGGCTGTTACAAATTGGATAACCGCGAAAAAGAATAACGACAGCTCACCGAGTAGTTAGAGGGATTACAAACAACAAACATTGGCCTGTCGCTTTGCTCACGTGGATAAAAAAGGTGACTACCTGAGAGGTAGAGCACAAATAATGGGCAAGTTTTATCACTCGCTCTCAATTTTTCTTGATATTTATCAAAATATTTTGCTTGGGAACATTATATATAGCAAAAAGATGACCGCAACAAAAATCCTTACCCTCAATGAGGATTCGGGGCGAATTAGTTAACGTTTGCGCAAGCTTATCTACAAATGCGCAAACTCATCGATAAAACATATACAACCGTTTTATCAATGCCAGTTTCTAGGATTCAGATGTAAAAAAGCAGCACTCAAATGAGTGCTGCTTTTATAAAATAGAGGGGTGAATTAGGCGTTTTTAAACGCTTTCATTGCTTGAAGGTGTTGAGAGATCTTTTTAAATTTATGACTCTCTTTTTCATCCCAGATTACCTCATAGTAATCGCCAAGTTCAGCTTCTGTTCGCGTATTGTCGTGAATTTCATCTTCACGAGACAACACAACCAAACAGCGTCCCTTGTTTTTCATACGATACTGAGCGACACACTTAGTCGCTATATCTTCATACTCTTCAGGACGGTCAATTCGACCCACCATATTGTTCTCAGGTTGCAGGTTAGGGTTGAAAACCACTTGCTTAATCCCGCATAAGAAACCAATACGCTCTGACCAAAAACCCCCTAAGCCTACCCCACAGATAATAGGATGCGGATCATCAGATTGTTCTATCACTTTATGCACTTCTTTAAGAAGATGCTGCATATCGTGCTTTGGATGCAAAGTACTGTAGTTGATGAAACGAACGTCATCATCAATGAATTGCAACTGCAGTATTTTTTCGTGATTGCCCGGGCTAGTTGAGTCGAAGCCGTGTAGATAAATAATCATTAGTACCTCCCTGTTGAATATTGGTACGTTTTAATTAATCTAACATGAAAAATAAGGTTTTAAAGGGAACACCAACGAAATTATATTTTTCACTTCCTAAACGTGATCCTAGCTACAGAAA
Source organism: Vibrio sp. Evd11 (assembly GCF_900382755.1). NCBI lineage: Bacteria > Pseudomonadati > Pseudomonadota > Gammaproteobacteria > Vibrionales > Vibrionaceae > Vibrio > Vibrio sp. Evd11. Next base: position 16,799 of record NZ_OSDX01000022.1, on the reverse strand, counting down.
GTGTGACTCAATAACTCAGCTTCACGCAGGTAACTTTCATCGCCCCAGAGCTGATGTGCCAGTAAATACCACAACATGGCCATCATTCGACTTCGTGGCAACCAAGCCTCTACGCCATCAAGCCAAGGCTGAACATCATGAATGCCTCTTCGCTGACAGTAGTTGTTAACGGCTTCAATCACCGGGACATCCGCAACAGCAATGGTTAACGTAAGATCAAGCCTTGGGTCAGCTAAGGCTGCATATTCCCAGTCAATAATCTTGATCCCATCTTGGTTCTTCACAAGGTTATAGCCACCGAGATCAAAATGACACAAAGACAGGTCTACACTTGGGATACTTGGAGCCACGCGCCACTCTTGATAAATCTTGGTGCAGGTTTCAGTCTTATGAACCGCATCAAGCTGAAGCCAGTAATGATCGACTCGCGCTGTAAAGCTGAACGGTTGGAGCGGTAATCGTGCCGTATTAACCAAATGCACCGAGATCAGCGTTTTCAACAAATCATCAAGCTCTAAGCCTTCGTAAAGAGTCTCACCCGCAATCCATTCAACCAATAAGCCTTGCTCATTGACCACTATCGGACTTGGCCCGATATCTAGGCGCTCAATAGCAGAGAGCACTTGATACTCTTCATGACGAGAGATGAAGAACGCCTTGGTAATCGGTGTGATTGGGCGCCAAACATACGCAGTGCCATCGGCTAACACCAACTTCCAACATCGATTGGTCAAACCGCCTGTCAGCGTCTGTGCTCGAACCGGTGGCTCAAAAAAGTAACCATCCAGCGAACTCAAACTGGTATCAAGAAGCTTAGCCTCAGACCAAGAAAAAATTGCCATTGCTCATTCCCTATAAACGTTTCCATTTCCCTACAAAAAAGACACTGACCAAAAGCCAGTGTCTTTTATTCACAGCACATCATGTACTGCATTGGCGTGTGACCAAATCAAACGCTGTCTTTACCGGCTGCGTTTGATTGGCAAGTAAGCGAAATTAAAGACCCAGTAGGCTCTTAGATTGTTGCTTACGGATTTCAGTCTCGTCAGCCCATTCAATTAAGCCAGACTCAAGATCCATTAGACGCATTGTCATTTTGTAGTATACGTCTTCATCGCTACCGTCTTTCTTAACGATGCTTGATAGGTTGCCGTACAGCATGTACTGAGCACCGACCATTTTACCAAACTGAATCGCTGAGCTTTGGTTTACTAGCTCATCGTTGTTTTGGAAGTTCAGTTGATCACGAACAGACTCTACACGGTCCATATCAACGAAACGGAACTTACCAGAGTTCAGCATTTTAGTACTGATAGTGTCAGTGATTGACTCAGTATCGATGTGCTCACTGGTTTTGTTCTTTATGCGTTCTACGAAGACGATTGGACGCTGCTCACGTGTGATGTAAGAAACAGAACCAGAAGCCATCATGCTATCGACCATTTCGCCAGCAATCGTTTGAAGATCTGTTGAACCGAAATCGATTGTTGTGGTTTCTACTGCTTGTGCATCACCGTAGCTTACCTTGTTTGAACAACCGCCTAAAATAACCGCTAAACCTAGTAGCGCAATGACACTCTTTTTCATTTTGTTTCCTCAACTTATCACTGAGCGGGGTTACCCTCACTCTTAAATTCTTATGTTAGCGAATCAATAAATCCGCTTTCTGTAGCCCGAATCGAACTGATATAACTCGAGTTCACTCTAACTATGTCTATTCTCGCGGAGCTTACTGCTCTCGGAACTGAACTCGGAACTGAGTTGCTTTCGGGTTTACCGACACTTCCGACAACGAAATACTTTCAAAGCCACGAACAATCGCTTGTTTCCAAGGGCCTTGCTTTAGGTTGACTTCAAGCCCAGCATCGTCGTACCAGTAGAAACGATAAAGGATATGTTGATCGCCTTTATAGTTACTGTTTAAACGAACAATACCTCTTGTGTGACCATCAATTTGATCAGTACGGATATCATCAACAGCAAGTCGACTGCCTAGCACGTTGTCACCAAAGAATACGTTTTGAGTTAGGCTATCAACCCTCACACCTGCTGTGTTATCAGCACAACCAGCCAGAGCGATGACCGCTGCTACGCTCACTAACCACTTTTTCATTACAGCCTCCCTAGCTGTTTATGCCACATTGTTGCGTTGTTTCCTTGTCGAGAAATCCACACCAAAGTGGTCTGTCCTTCTCGAATATCAAAGTCGTACGTTTTAGCGCCCGCTTCCAACGTATATTGACCGCTGTTTGCTACAAACGTGCTGCTCTTAATCTCTGCTGGTAATGATTGCCAGCTGCGAGTGTCTGGTTGCTCTGTCAGTGTGTTCCATACGTTGAACAAGATATTACCGACATCATCGCCTTTAGTTGCTTCTTTACGAATGCGGTCTTTCGCGACTACACGTAACGCTTGGCGAATAACAATACTCGTCATACGCTCAGATAAATCGTTCTGAGCCATTGCATTTACATCAGTGATCAAGTGCTCTTGTAGCGGTTGCCCACTGATTCGCAATGGAGAAAAGCGCTCTACGTTTTGGTTTGGGTAATATGGCAGCGCAAGAGAGTATATTGCCCCCTGATCGCGACTGTCATAAACAGGTAAATCTAGTCTCCAACTGTCCATTGCTTGCACTGCGCTCTGTTCTTGAAGAACAATCACTCGCCCTTCACCTGTATTCAATTTAGAAGACTGCTTGTAGCGTTTTTCTAGTGTCGCTAAATCTTGTCGCATCCCTAAACGAGCAGCGGTTGCCATCGTTCTATCGATGATTTCTTGGTTGTCTGGCATTACAGCCAAAGCACGACGATAGTCTACGTAAGCGCTGTTTAAATCATTTGAAGCTTCATAAAGCAGACCAGACAAGAACATCAGATACGCATTTTGTACTGACTGCAGCTTTTTACCCGCATCAGGGTAGTTAGCAAGGATACTACCCACATTAGCAGACAAACCCTGCTTCTTCGCGTCGTTGGCGGCTCTGTCTAACTCAGCTTCACGTTGCTTCTTTGCTTGTTCTTGAACTTGGTTGGCGCGACGCATTTCGATCACCGCACCTTCTAAATCGTTTTTCTTGAGGTAATTTAAACCAAGATACAGATGAAGAAAGCCCAATTCATAATCGGCTGGCACATACTCGGTAATATTGTCATTCACCGCCAACGCACCGACACTGGTTGCACTGTCTGAGATTGAGATCACGGCTTTTCGTTGCTGCTCAGTAACCGCCTGATCAGCCACTTCAAACGAAGCCTTACTCTCAGGGTATTTTTGATCCAGCAGATTAATCCTGCCTCTTTCAAAGTTATCAAGGATGTCGCCTGCCGCATAATCTGGTAGCTCTTGTTGAGCCTCTGAATAATCTCCAGATTTAACGGCTTGGTAGATCGCTTTGTTTTGCGCGCTGTAATGGCTGAACAGGCTTCCTGCAGACATACTCGCACAACCTACGGTCAACGCCGATAACAGGGCAATGGAAGCGAATCTAAACTGTTGCTTCACTTATCGTCTCCGTGCATGTTTAAAATGCCAACTTTGTTAGGGTCTGCTGACCTTTCGTGGTTAAATTTTGTTCGAGATAGAATCGTTTTAGGCGCGGCAAGGAGTATGTAGCCTAGTCATTCTAAGTTAATACTTCTTAACAAAGCATAAAACGATTCTAGCCGAACCCTTCGGGCAGTCTTTGTGGTTCATTTCTACTGCGTTATCAGCTTCTCATGTAGGCTAGCTACACTTCAAAGCCTCTGCCTTGTAGAAATTTCCCACAAAGTGCTGCAAAAATCAGCTCGAAAGATCAACAGACCCTAGTCTCATTATCAAAACGAAACGTGCTGTAAAAAGGATCTCAAGCAAGTAAATGCTTGCTTCATCGGGCTCTGGCTAAGTAAAGCCGATATTCAGACAACAGATAACAATTAAAGTTGGCATACAAACAACAAATTTTCCAACTTGCTGTTTGTGTTAATTAACTCATTAACTTTCTAGTTCGTTCATTGACTATTTTGTTAATTCGTTAACTTATTTGATTAGCTCATAAGTAGAGGACCAAGTGGGCGGCCACCAACCAAGTGCATGTGAATATGGTAAACCTCTTGGCCACCGTGAGAGTTACAGTTCACAATAAGACGATAACCATCTTCTGCGATGCCTTCTTCTTTTGCTAACTTGCGAGCAACGGTAAACATGCGCCCCATCATCGCTTCATCTTCTACTTCAACATCGTTGGTTGTTGGAATCAGCTTATTTGGGATAATTAGGATATGGCTTGGCGCACGCGGGTTAATATCTCGAAATGCGGTTACTAAATCGTCTTGGTATAGTAGATCTGCTGGGATTTCTTTATTGATGATCTTACTAAAAATGGTTTCTTCAGCCATGTTTCTCTCCGATAAAACATTTATTTTTTAATGCTTTGAGTATGCGCTATGCCGCATCAAACCACAATAAATCTGCTTTAAAGCATAATAAAAAACACCGTTCAAATCAAAGAAAACGAGCCTCAGCTCTCAAGAATGGCATGTTGGTTATAACGGAGCGCTATTTTTGACGTGTGCGTCATAAAATGCGTAAGCGGAGCTCAATAGAATGCTGATAATTTTGTTAGTTTTACTTTGACCTGACATTAGGTCTGCATTTTTATTTAGGGAGAAAGCCATGAAGGGATCTGTGATCAAGCGTATGTACGCTGGTTTCGCACTGATCATCATCATGTTCGCAGTCACGATAACCATCATGATGAACAGCATGAATCAGATACACAGCAATTTTGAGAGTGTTTCCGAAACCTCACTACCACTTGTCGCGCTTTCAAATCAAACAAGTGTTCAATTGCTTTCTGCTGATAAGTCATTCAAAGACTTCTTAACCACACAAAATGCTGAGCGCATGTCTGCAATGCGTACAGAGTTTGCTGCATCACAAAACTCTTTTTCTCAAGTTCTAGGCAGTTTAGAAGCGGCAAGTCAAAACAATGCCTCGCTAACTGAGCGTATCGTGCAGTTACGAGCAATGGAAGAGCGTTACTTTGCTGAAGCTGATGAAGCGATGAATAACTACGTGGCGATGTTTGAAGCACAGGAGCAAGTACAAAAAGCCTCTCGAGATTTCCAACGTCTTCATTCTGAATTGACGGTAGGCATGAAAGAGTACGTTGCCGACCAAAAAAGCATCTCTGTAAAAGTGATGGCGAAAAGCTACTTCATCAAACTGCAAGACGCTGAAGTTATCACCTCAGACGCCCTAGCGAGTTCTGATGTGGCCTTCGTGCAAAAAGCGGTAAACCAGAATAAGAAAGCCGTGACTCACTTAAACTACGCTTACCGTGGTTTATCAACACAACTGCCTGCGCTTAAAAATGTCTTCGATGAATCCGTACAAAAATTCACGAAAGACGTTGGCCAGAAAGGTGGCGTACTAGACAAACACAACAACTACCTTAAAGCGAAAGAAGCGCTGTACATCAACATCGCCAATCTTGCTGTTGAAATAGACCAAGCGATGGCGGTATTGGATTCATTCAACGTGACTGCAGAAGAACAGTTGAACTCATCATTAGCAGACGCAAGCAGCATCTACGATAAAGGTCTGTTCAATGCGATTGCGATTGGTATTGTTGTAACGGTATTCGCCGCAGCGATCGGCTACCACATTGCACATAGTGTAAGAGAGCCATTAACTCGTATCCTAGGTACATTGGAAGGCCTAACTGAAGGCGATATGACGCAACGAATCGACATTCGTTATGATAACGAATTCAGTCGTGTGAGCCGCCACATCAACACCTTGGCCGACAACCTACGTAATATTCTGGTGAAACTGAATGACGCTTCCGATGACTTGACCAAAACGGCAAGCGTAAACCAAAAAACGTCTTCAGAAACGCAGGTTCAACTGAACAGCCAACGTGAGCAAACAGCGACAGTCGCGACGGCTATGACAGAGATGTCTCATTCAGTTCAAGAAGTGGCGAACAGCGCGCAAAGCTCATTAACCATGGTTCAACAAGTAGAATCGGCTTCTGAATCTGGTCGTCAAATCATGAACACCAACATCAGCACCATCAACAAGCTTGAGGCTCGACTTACTGAGTCAGTCAGCGCGGTAGGTGAACTGCAACAGATGAGTAGCCAGATTGGCTCAATCCTCGATGTTATCCGTGGTATTGCTGAACAAACCAACCTACTTGCACTCAATGCGGCAATCGAAGCGGCGCGTGCGGGTGAGCAAGGTCGTGGTTTTGCGGTGGTTGCCGATGAAGTACGCGTACTGGCACAAAAGACCACTCAATCTACGTCTGAAATTGAGACCATGATCAGCAACCTGCAATCAAGCTCGAAAACAGCAAGCAACGTCATTGAAAGCTGCATGAGCGATATGGATATGTCGGTTGAACAGGCATCAAGTGCAAATAGTGCGATGGAAGAAATTCAAGCGCTGATTCTTGAGATCAGCCATATGAGTACGCACATTTCTCAGGCAGCGGCCGAACAAAGTGAAACATCGGGAGATATCGCGCGCAACATTGAAGACATCAACCACATCGCCGATAAGAGTTACCAAGCTATGTCGTCGATTGCTGAAGCAAGCCAAAACCTCACGATTCTGGCAAATCAGCAAGGTGATTTGGTTCATCAGTTCAAGCTATAGATATTTGAGAAATTGATAGATATTTAGTGAGAATATTGGGACTTCTTACCCAATAGTGGTAACTAATTGAACAAGGGCAACTTTTATCAAGGGTTGCCCTTGTTTTTTATGATCTTTGTCATTATATGATTATTAAGGCTTGCTGCTTCCCGTTTTTTTCTTTCACCTTTATGAGCGAGCCGCTATTAAGGAATTTATATGGCTGTTCATGTTGGCATTATCGATCAAGACCCCATTCGCTTGCTCACACCTCTACTAGATAACCGAACGATCAGCACTCATATCGTGTTTATCGGCGACAAGAATCAAGTCAGTATTTACCAACGCTTGGACAGCGTTTTACAAAAGCGCGACATTACGAGTGAGTTTTTCGAAATTCCAACCATCGTAAACACGTCCGTGATTAAAGAATCTATCCAAACCCTTGCCGAAGACCTCAAAGCACGAGGCCAAGAAGTGAAGCTCAACGCAAGTTGTGGTTTACGTCACCGCCTACTATCTGTGTACGAAGTGTTCCGCACTTACCATTGGCCAATCTTTGTGGTGGAACCGAACAGTGACAAACTGTGCTGGTTATATCCAAGTGGCAAAGAAGACGCGCAAGTACAAGACCGTATTACCATCGATGACTACCTAACTGTGTTTGGTGCTCGTGGTGAATTCAGCGATGTTCAACTGTCTCCTCAACTCGACCAAAAACTGTATGAACTGGGCGAACGTTGGGCAAGTAACGCGTTAGAGTTAGGCCCAGGCCTCGCAACGCTGAACTACCTTGCAACAACCTGCCGTAAAGAACAGAGACTGGATGTTGGGCTGTCTGAGAAGCAACAAGGCTATCGTGAGCTAAACATGCTGCTGAGCGATTTGGTTGAAGCTAAGATTGCGACTTACGACAACGGTATTCTGACCTTTGCCAATGAAGACGCACGACGCTTCTCAAACGGCGAATGGCTTGAGACCTTAGTTCACAGCACGGTGAAGCAAATCCAAGATGATATGCCAACCATTCAAGACCGTTCTTTGAATGTTCAAGTTTACCGCCAACTGGGTGAGCGTGAGGTTCGTAATGAGCTTGATGTGGCATCGGTAGTGAACAATAAGCTGCACATCATCGAGTGTAAGACCAAAGGCATGCGTGATGATGGCGATGATACCTTGTACAAGCTGGAATCGCTTAGAGACCTTCTGGGTGGCCTACAAGCACGTGCCATGCTGGTTAGCTTCCGTCCTCTTCGTCATAATGACATCACACGAGCAGAAGACCTTGGCCTTGCGCTGATTGGCCCTGATGAATTGAAGGATCTGAAAACACACCTAACGGCATGGTTTACCGCAGCCGGTGGTGATGAAGATTTAGAGTGCTAAAAACCAATAGGCCCTGAGAGCTCAACGCTCTTAAGTACATCTAAAAAGGCGAATGACGATTAAGTCACTCGCCTTTTTTGTTCTCCAGACATTTGTCTGTTTCGCTCTATTGTCATCTTTCAACTATCTATGCTTTTAGTTTCTTTACCCCATAAAAAATGGCCGCATCATTCGATGCGGCCATTTTTAAATCTTGGAAACAGACTTAATGCACTTTAAGACTAAAAGCATTTTTACAACTTAAAGCATTTTACGAGCAGCTTCTACAACCACTTTAATTGAACGCGCTTCTGTTACTTTTAGTGTTTCGTGATCAGGCGTCTCTTTTTGAGTACGGTTGATGATAACACCAGCAACACAACCCGCTTTCAGACCAGAACTTGCACACATAGTTAGCAGTGTTGCAGATTCCATTTCGAAGTTTAGAACACCCATGTCTTGCCATTCTTGCATAGAACCTTGGAAACGCTTAACAACGCGACCAGAGAACGTATCGTAACGCTCTTGACCTGGGTAGAACGTATCGCTTGATGCCGTTACGCCCATGTGAACTGTTGCGCCTGATTCGTCAACTGCCGCTTTCATTGCTGTTGCAACTTCAAAGTCAGCCACTGCTGGGAACTCCATAGGAGCAAAGTGTAGACTTGCACCATCTAGACGAACAGAACCAGTAGAAACGATCATGTCACCCACGTTTACGTGTGGCTGGATAGCACCAGTAGTACCAACACGAAGGAAAGTGCGAACACCCAGTTGAGCTAGCTCTTCTACAGCGATAGACGTTGATGGACCACCGATACCTGTTGAACATACAACAACTGGCTTGCCGTCTAGTTCTGCGCGGTAAAGCGTGTATTCACGATGGCTAGCAAGAAATACTGGATTCTCCATCTCTTCTGCAATTTTTTGTACACGAGCAGGATCACCAGGGATGATCGCAAGAGTAGCACCGTTAAGATCTGCTTCAGTAACACCTAAATGGAAAACAGCTTGAGACATAGTTCGCTCCTTTTGGCTTATTGGGCTTTTTACCCTTATTTAAGCTCATAGTAAATTCGTGGGGTACGAACACACTCTAACCAAGCTCATTACAAAATGAAGTGACGCACGTCACACCAATGATCGCAACAAGATTTCAAGTTTCACGAAAAACCGATTGGCATCACAAAAATACGCAATCCATACGCCTACGTTGCATACTAATGAGACAAAAAACGCCTTTAGCTTATTAAGGCTAAAGGCGTTTATTGGCATCAAAATAGAGGATATTCGCTAGAAGTGCTTAATCCGCTTTAGATTTAAATCGAAGCAAACGCAGTGCGTTCAATGTGACCAATGCCGTCGCACCACTATCGGCTAACACCGCAACCCACAAACCGGTAATACCCAGTAAGCTTGTCACCAAGAACACGCCTTTCAAACCGAGAGCAAGCGCTACGTTTTGACGGATGTTATTCATGGTCGCTTGCGACAGCTCAATCATCGCAGGGAGTTCCGTTAAGCGGTTATGGGTCAGTGCTGAGTCAGCCGTTTCCAACGCCACATCCGTACCACCGCCCATCGCAATACCCACGTTAGCGGTTTTCATCGCTGGCGCGTCATTGATTCCATCGCCAACCATAGCAACGTGTGACTGTTGAGATAACTCTTCAACATAAGACACCTTGTCACTTGGAAGCAGGCTCGCTTTGTATTTCATACCAATCTTGCTGCTGATCGCTGCCGCACTGCGCGGGTTATCACCAGTAAGCATGATAGATTGAATACCCAGCTCGTTCAGTCGCTCAATCGCGACCTTCGCATCACTACGCAAGGTATCTTGCCAAGCAATCAGACCAATCACTTTAGTCGCTTGCTCTTGAAGCTCTTCTTGATGTTTAACCTCTAGAGCAAGAACAACCGTCTTGCCTTCGCCTTCGAGGGCTTCAACTTTTGCCACCACTTCAGAAGCAAGGTCAAACGTGACTTTAGACGGTGCGAGAACTTGGTATTTAACGCCATCCACATCGCCTTCAACACCACTGCCGATCAACGCCTTTTTATTTTGAGATTCTGGGATCTCAATATTCAGCTCTTTGACCTTGGCAACTAAGGACTGCGCCAATGGATGAGTAGAACCAACTTCAATCGCCCCCACTACACGTAACATTGCGTCTTGCTGCCAACCCGATAGTGGTTGGATATCGGTAACCTGAGGCTTACCCTCAGTCAATGTGCCCGTTTTATCAAAAGCAATAGTTTGAATTTTACCAAGCTGTTCTAGTGCCGCTCCGCCTTTGATCAGCGCACCGCGTTTTGCAGCGGCTGCCAAACCAGAAGTAATTGCTGCGGGCGTAGAGATAACCAATGCACAAGGACAAGCAATCAATAACAAGGCTAGACCACGATAAACCCACGTTTCCCAAGGTTGAGCAAACAACAGTGGCGGCGTGATGATCACCAACAGCGCAACAACCATCATTAATGGTGTGTACCAGCGGCTGAATTTATCTAGGAAGCGCTCCAGTGGTGCCTTGCGGGATTCTGCTTCTTCTATCAGGTGTAAAATACGGTCAATCGCATTCTCACCCTGCTTTGAAGTAATCGTAATACGTACGACTTTATCAACCACCACGGCGCCTGCCATGATGTTGTTCCCTTCGACATGCTCAACTGGGATAGATTCTCCCGTTAAAGCACTCTCATCAAAACTTGCGGAATCGGTGATCAACTGGCCATCAGCAGGCAAACGAGAACCTGCTGCAACTTCGATGACATCGCCAGGAACAAGATCGCTAACTTCGACTTCGACACGTTCGCCGTTAATAATTTTGGTCGCATTCTCAGGGACGAGGGCCATTAAGGCTTGAACACCACTTCTTGCTCTTGATGAGGCAAAAGCTTCTAAGCGTTCACCAATCAAGAACAACAATAAAACCATCGCTGCTTCTGCGGTTTCACCAAGATATAAAGCGCCAAGAGCAGCAACACTCATTAGTGTTTCTATCGCAAAAGGCGTCCCAGAACGGGCAAGTAGAACCGCTTTTTTGGCAACAGGATACAGACCCAACAAACAGGTAGCGACGAATAGCCCTTCGCTCAGTTGAGGCTGTGAACTTTTCAGTAATGCGGCGATCAGCATAGAGACTGCAATCGCTATAATTTGCCAATTAGGTTGAATATGAGCTTGCCAAAAGGTCTCTGGTTCTTGTTTTTGTTTCTTGGAGCCCACTTCCGTCAATGGGAAGCCTGTTTTGATAGAGACTTGTTCGATCGTTTCAGCAAGGTTTTCACTATCGAATTTAACAACCAGTTTTTCGGTAGAGAATAAAACTTTAGCTTCAATAACACCGTCGATGTTACTGACCGCTTTTTCTATTTTTCGAGCACAAGCTGGGCAGTCCATTCCCGAGACCAGCCAACTTTTGGAAAATTGGGCGTTAAGAGACTCAGTTAAGGGCAGCCGGTCTTCTTCTCCACTGTCTGAAACACAACAATCATCTGCTGATGCAGAAGCCGTCGTAGAACTGCAGCATGCTGATGAAGAGCCTGCAGCTGTAATACTGGTGATTTTAGGACTAGAACAGGTTGCCCCAGCCGCTTGTGGTTGAACGTCCACTTTTGTTGAGCGGCACGCTGCATGTTTTGCGCACATAATGTATCTCCTTAATACTCAAAAAGCCTTAAGGTTGTTGCCAGTAGAATGAGCAAACAAACCTTAAGTTCCACATAAGTATAAACCTTGGAGGTAGCTCCAAGGTCAAGAAGAAGTTTTCAATCTGTTCGCTTTTTTATCGAAAGCCATTGATGTTCTAAAGTTGTGTTTGTTATTGCGGCTTACACTCAGCAGCCTCTTCTCTATTCGCTGATACATCATCAATCAGGACTGCATCATGCGAACAGAAAGGTTGGGTGTTTAGGCTAACAATTGATACATCGTCTTCGACTGGGTCGGTTTGAGATCCCGTCATAAGTTCAGCAACATGATAACGAAGTACCAAAATACCAAGCAGACCAAATACGACATTACCCAACGCTTGCCCATACAATACGCCTAGAGCGCCGTACCACTGAGACCCTAAATAAACGAAAGGCAATGTCCCTAGAGTTGCCTTTCCTAAATTTAAAGCAGTAGAGTAAAGCGGTTTACCTAAGTTATTAAACGACGTATTCGCAACAAACAGTGCGCCATTGAATGTGAAGGTCAAAGCAACATAGGTACAGAAAGCTGCAACGATGATAGCCGCATCACCTTGCAGGCTGAAACCTTGAATAATGTAGTCTTGAACAAAGTACAAAAGAATACAGACAGCAATGGTATAAACCGTAGTTACCAACAATGAGTTATTGAGCGTCTCTTTCACTCTGTCGACTCGATCTGCCCCAAAGTTCTGCCCGATAATTGGCCCAACAGCGCCAGAAAGCGCGAAGATCACCGCGAAACACACCGGAGTCAGGCGGCCAATAACCGCGAAACCAGCAACGAAATCTTCGCCATATTGCGCAATACCCGTAGTCACAATCGCATTGCCAATAGGCGTGGCGGTATTAGTAATGATCGCAGGGATGGCAATGGCAAGAATAGGACGAATATTAAGACGCCACTGTACCATCGAGGGCGGTGCCACCAGCTGATGGCTGCGTATCAAAGGATAAAGAGAGAACAAAAGAACTGAGAAACGAGCGATAACAGATGCGATGGCTGCACCTTCGATGTTCCAACCAAAACCAAAAATAAACAGGGGGTCTAAGATTGCATTAACAATACCGCCAGACAAGGTTGCCCACATCGAACGCTTAGCATCCCCTGCCGCTCTCAAACCTGCGCCCGCAGCCATGGCTAACGCCAAAAATGGACCACTCGGTAGCAAGATTTGTAGATAGGCTTGAGCGCGTTCTGCTGCCACACCTTTTGCTCCGATCGCGGCCAATAACTCAGGGATGTGTGCAAACATGATCGCAGTAACCGTTGAGCTAATCACAAATGCAGTCAGCATTATACTGGTGCTTAAATTTCTGGCGTGATCTCTATTTTTGGATCCAATCGCTTTGGAAACTAACGCACCCATTGCAATGGAGGTGCCTATCGAAACTGAGGTTGAGAAGAAGGTTAACGTACCAGCAAAGCCCACCGCGGCTGCCAACTCGACTTGACCGAGCATACTGATAAACAGCATGTCGAGTAAATCGACGACGAACAACGCCATCAAACCGACAGAGCCAGCTCCCGACATCACCAATATGTGGCGCATCGTTGAACCTTCTACAAACTTTGCAGTTTGATTTGACATGAAACCTCCAAAAGCTGAAACACCACACGCTAAAGATCTATAAGCTTGAGAACGACAAAAGCCGGTCTACAGAAGCCGACCTACCCAGAAAGCTCTATACAGAAAAAAGGCGCTAGTGCGCCTTTTGTCAATTGTTGGTGTTGAGAAAAATAATCGTTCTGATTACTACTATACAGGATGTTTGAAACATTCATCTAAGTTCTTGCCGATTGCTCTTAAAACATCGGTTCGAGTGATGATCCCAACCAGCTTTCTATTATCGATAACCGGGTAAGCTTTTGGTTTTCCTACTTGCATCATGTCAGCCAACTCAATAATGGATAGCTCAGGGGACACGGACAATACCTCTTGGTACATACAGTCACCCACAATGTGTGTGTCCTGACAGAAATAGCTCACCTTAACCAGTTTCTCTAATAGATCCTGCTCAGATAAAAACCCAATCACTTGTTCTGTTTCATCGATAACTGGGCCACCCATATGATGACTCTTCATCACTCGATCTAACGCTAGGCTTAACGGCATATCAGTCGTGAATGTCACAACCTGCTGCGTCATGTAGTCTTTCACTTTTATTGAATGCATTGCGTTCTCCCTAAATACTTTCGATAGTTCTTTTCTATCTCGTTAACTTAATTGTTGTCTAAAATCTTGATTTTACTAAATGGATTTCAACAATTTTATTGATAGGTAAAACCTTACATAGCCCAAAAACGAGACAGGGAAAGGCTCGAGCGTGTTTTCATGAGTCAAAAAAAAGAAAAAAAGAGCCCTTACAAAGCCTTACTTAAGGGTACTAGCTTGAATGAACCAATCCTGTAACCTTCACCGAATAAATAATTCAAAAGTTACAATTAGGCCTTTTTATGCAACACAACGAGAGCATGTACGCGTACATCTATTCAGGAACAGACGGAACCGAAAACACTTTGGTTGCAACAATCGATAATGAAGAAAAACCACTGATCTCTTGTTGCGCTGACGAAATAAAGCGAATGTCTAGCTTAGCCATTGATCTGGCGTCAAAATACAATTTGAAAGTGAAGCTGGTAAAATACCAAAGAAAACAAGAGATCGACTTCGGATTATTCGTTAAATAGCAGACTCATCACTCATGCCACCTTCGACAAGGTTGTGGAGTATTGTCAACGACACATGAATACCGTATTTTAAGAGCTGTTATTGAGTGGTAACTCAAGTAACGTCGAGTAGCCAAGGTTACCGACTTGAGTTACCCACTTTACTCTTATCCAAACGGCCCACTATGACCTCGCTTCGTTCACCTCAAACCTATCTATCTCACTGCTTATGTAAGATAAAAGCCTCCTTTAGCGAGCTATTAGATTTTCAGTCTCGTATATGGGTCGTACATATTTTCGAAGACTTAATCACCGATCAATCGTTTGTGATCAACGAAGACGGCTTCAAAGAACCATTAGAGTGGATGAAGAAGCGAGCGTATCAAACCGCAATGCTTGAACGCGTTGAGAAGATGAAAATCTCACAAGTGATTGAGATTCAGTTCGAAAACAAAATGCATCGCTTGATGCGAGTGAAATAGCTCTTATTTTTGGGCATTCACGAGAAGCCCTTAGCTAGAAACCAAGCATAAAAAAGGCCAGCAATCGCTGACCTTCTCTCAATAGCAAGACTATCGATTAGCGAGCACAATACGCTTCCCAAAGGCGCAATGCTTTTGCATAGGCTTCGGCTTTATCATGCGTTTCTGCAAATAAAATAGCGGTCATGCTATCCACGACACTGTTTGCCATCAATTCCATCTCATCTTCCGGAGTACCCAATACACACTCTCGAGGAATCGACAGTTCTGTGTTCATGGTTCCTTCCCAATAGAAAGACTCCACCTTCTCAGGAGAACTCATCCAGACCGTTTGGCTTACCTTGGGATTATATTCCGACTCGCCATTCATGCCTTTGAATGAAATTACCGAGTGCGATTTATTGCCAATCACATGCTCTACTTCTGCATGAAGTTGTGGGAATCCCGGGTGGAAACTGCCACGTAAACCTAGGCGACCACCGCCAGGGTTTAATGCACGAACCACTGTGTTAATTGGAGTACGCAGACCATAGCGATGTTTCCAACCAATCATGGTTTGAGCTTCAGGAGCAAAGTTCGCTAAAGGTAAGTAAGCAATGCCATCCGCTTCTAGGATCTGCTTTGCGTCTTGTGGGTCGGCAGCACTGCGAACACTAACAAGATGCAAGTGAGTCTCTACGTGAGTACGACCACTTGGCTTATCCATATAACCGTGCATCAGAACCTTGTAGCCATCGTCTGCCAGTATTTTTGCCGCCAGCAAGTTCCAAGGTTTGCCGCTAGCAGTATCGTTACGCTTACCTGCGTAGCACGGCCAATCAATATCTGCACCTAGGTCAGGAACGCGAGATTGGAATGCTTTTACAAAACCTGCAATCTCTTCATTGGTTTCATTCTGCACCCGAATTAACATAAGTAGCATAGCCATTTGGTCGCCTCCGACCTCACCGCTTAAATACTCATCCATGATGCGATAGGCTTGTTCGAACGATAAAGGCTTACGCCCTCTTTCCCCTCGTCCAACAGTACGAATACACTCTAAAATACTACTCATTGACTATTAATTCTCTTCCGTAGATATCAATAAAATTTAATACGCCTTCGATTCTATGACACCCATAGCGCATTGCAAAGTGATTCAGTCACTATCAACCATTCCCAATGACAAGCCACCAAACTTCAAGCAAACAAATCAGTGCCTTGTAAGCGAATGAATTGCGGTTCTAAAAGTAAACCTAGTGGTGTAAAATTGACGTATGCAATGCGAACTAAAATGTTGAGTAGCACCCAAATGACTGTAAAAAAAACACTGAGCCAAAGAAAACGCGAATCTATCGTGACTGCTGCTATCGCAGAGTTTACCGAGCATGGCTATAAAGCCACCAGCATGGATAAAATATCTAGCCGAGCAGAAGTGTCTAAACGCACGGTTTACAATCACTTTGCGAGTAAAGAACTGCTACTGGATGAGATATTAGACAGCATTTGGAGCAAAACACTCGCAGCGACTCAGTTCCCCTATCAAGCCGAACAACCGCTAGATGAACAACTTACCTCTATAGCCAACCAAGAACTTGAGCTTCTCGAGTCTGAAGGTTTCATCGACTTATCTCGCGTACTGTTCTCTGAATATTTCCATAACGCAGAACTTGCGCATCAAGCGATGGAAAAATATTCTCAAGCAGAAAGCGGCCTGACAACATGGATAAAAGCGGCATTGGCTGATGGTCGTTTGGTTGAACTCGACCCATTGTTTGCATCCACTCAGTTTATCGCCCTGCTGAAATCTTTCGCATTTTGGCCACAGATCATTGGTCACGCGCCCTCTCCGGATAAGCAGCACAAACAAATAATCATTAATTCCAGCGTCGAGATGTTCCTTAAACAATACCAAGCGTACTTAACAACCACCTACTAAAGTAGGTGGGTTAGTATTACGGACTGAAAGTCCGGAT
>NZ_OSDX01000035.1:0-53312 GCF_900382755.1 Vibrio sp. Evd11 | reverse complement strand
TATCCGGACTTTCAGTCCGTAATACTAACCCACCTACTTTAGTAGGTGGTTGTTAAGTCTCAGCTATTTGCATCGATTAGTGATTATGGTGTTCACCGCGTACTCTCAGGTGTTGCTTTACCTAATGAGGCTTCAATAGCACTTCATAAACGTTTTGGATTTCGAGAAGTCGGAGTGTTCAATGAATATGCGAAGAAAAACGGTCAATACATCAGTTCAATGTGGTTAGAGAAGGCGTTAAACAAGGAATCAGATTGATTAGGATGGTTCAAACACTATGCAATACTCTTGGTACTTTAATTACGTATTGCTCAATGTTTGATTTAGAAACAAAGGACACAATATGGAAGTAAGGTTAGTCAAAGGTTCCGATCCTAAGTTCGCTGAATCGATCACCAAAACGAATATGGCGAGTTATTACGATGCGCGTGGAATCGCTTGGGGTCATAGTCAGTTTTTACGCAGTTGGGATGAACTGGATAACTATGAAATTTATGTGGGGGATCGCCGTATTGGTGTTATTCGCTTCAGTTACACCAGTGATACAACGTTTCTTAGGGACTTGCAGATATTAGCTGAATATCAAGGTAGAGGCTTTGGTTCTAAGTGTCTCGATTTAGCTATTGAACATGCGAATAATCAAGCATCGGCTCAGTTAGTGTTGCGCGTGTTCAGTGAGAACCCCGCTATTAAGCTTTATCAATCAAAAGGTTTTACTAAGTTGTCTGAAGTGAAAGGGCTCGTTGAAATGGAGCTGCCTTTGGGAACATTATTGAGAGGGTGTCATGGATAACCGTATCCAATTAAATTTTGTTAAATATACACTGCTTGAGTTCGCACTCGCTGCATTCTTATTGTTGTCTGTTTATTGGCTATTTGATGGTAACCCTCAATCACTGCCTACTATTGGGTTGATGCTCAGTTCTGTTGCGGTATTAAAAGTCGTGACGCTATGGTGGAAGTTTCGCAATAGCTCTTTTGAAATATCGAACAATCATGTCTGTTTCGATGGTTACGCTTGCGATATCAAGTTACAGGGAAATATTCTTCCTTTTGACATCGGGTCAGTTATCAAGCTTTCATACACGAAAGGTACGATGCAAAAACGCAACATTTACCTTCCGAAAGGCGCTATGAACCAAGAAGAATGGAAGCGTGTTTTAGCGTGTCGGACATAGTTTTACGGCTTTAGTTTGTGTTGTGCGTCAGTTTGTATTTCGGATGTGGTTCGTGTGCTAGTATCGCCTTTTTTACATCGAGCTAATCTATGACTAACGATCATTTCAAAGGTAAATATGAAGTAGAGCTGAAGTATCGACTTAGCTCTAAATCTGAGTTCTCGAAAACTTTGAACCTAATTCCTCATGAAGTCATGCTGCAAGACAACCTAGAATGCGATTGGTATTTCGATAGCCCTGATAGAAGCTTGCAGGCTCACAACAAAAGCTTGTGTATTCGTACTATGGAGCCGTCGGGTATCAAGTTATGGATTGTAAAAGGCCCTGAGCCTGATCGATGTGAAGCGACAAATATCACCGATGCGACGAATGCCAAGAGCATGCTAGAGAACTTGGGATACGAAGTGATTCTTAAAGCGCAGAAAACTCGCAGTATTTACTTTGTTGGAGAGTTCCATATCACGGTCGATTCTCTTGCGGGTATCGGTGATTTTGCTGAGTTTGCTCTCATGACGGACGATGAATCTAAGTTGTCTGTGTATAAAAGTGAGCTTGAGTTGTTAGCCAGTAAGTTCGGGTTGACTCAATCGGCACTGCAAACTCAGTCTTATAAACAGATGTTCGAGGAAATGAACCCAAAGCACAGCGCTTAGCGTCAGGGAGAATTATGGACACCGTTATCAAACAAGCAATCGAATTGCGAAAAGAAGAAAAGTATCAAGAGTCTCGTGACTTATTGGCGACGCTGCTAAGCGATAAAAGTTATGCAGCGAAAGCACATTTACAGATTGCGTGGTCTTACGACAACCAAGGCAAAGAGCAACAGGCGATTGAGCACTATGTATTGTCTCTGTCTGGTGTGCTTTCTTCAGTAGAACGTTTTGATGCGCTGTTCGGCTTGGCGAGTACTTATCGAAGCCTTGGCCTTTATACAGAAGCTTTAGGCTATTTCGAGCAGACGATGGTTGAATATCCTGACTCGATAGAAGTGAAGCCTTTTTACGCAATGTGCTTGTACAATTTAGGCCGCCATAAAGAGGCGACGTCGCTGTTACTTGAGCTTCTAGTTTCCACGACAAATAGCGAGGCGATCAAAGAGTACCATCGAGCGATCTCTTTATATACCCAAGACCTAGATAAAACCTGGTAAACAGCCGCGTATAAAGCTCATCGGTTTGCTTATACACGACGGGCTTAGACTTGTTTTGCTTTCTTAGGGCGAAACTTTCTGCCGTCCATGATATTCAAAGACATCAGTGTTAGGTTGGTCGCGCCTGCGATCAGTTCCAAAACCTGAACGCCATAAAACACTGAGTCGAACTCTCCTAGACTTGCCCATTGATTCAAAAAGTACGCGGCCGGAATCAAAATAACGATCCCGTTGAACGCGATAATTGGCATGCGTTTACTTTTACGTTCAACAATTTTCCCTTTGCGTTGTTTTGCCATGGCTGCTCCGGTCGCACCTGTGATAGCAATGGCTGGGACAAGAATAAACAAGCCTGGAAAAACGATCATCGACTTGACTAGCTTCACTGATTCCAAAGTGCCAAACAGTTCTACAAGCAATGTGCTGGTAAAGAATATAGCGACACACAGTGTTGCTGTTAATGCCGCTGTTCTGTGGATTATTGGTTTCATATCATTCGCGCCTTTAATTTGGTAACATGTTGTCAATTTAGTTTAAGTCTAATTTAATGACAGCATGTTGTCAATTTAGTTTAAGTCTAATTTAATGACAGCATGTTGTCAAAGTGAGTGTTATGGATACGAATGGAGAAGTTTTCACAAAGATCGCACTAGAGATCTTTAAGGTCAGTGGTCTATTGAATGCAGAGGGTGACAAATTAACCGAAGAGTTAGGGTTAAGCAGTGCCAGATGGAAGGTGATGGGTGCGATCGAAAAGTCCGATGATCTGGTCACGGTTTCTCAAATTGCCCGTATTATGGGGCAAAGCAGACAAGCGACTCAGCGTGTTACCGACATCATGGTGAAAGATGGTTTACTAACTTGGCTTGATAACCCAAATCACAAAAAAGCAAAATTGGTTAACATGACTGAAAAGGGTAGGGATGCATATAACCGATTAGATCAAAAACAGGAAGTATGGGCAGAAAGTGGCGCTGAAGGCATTGAAAGAGACGAGCTTGATAAGGCGCTAAGCACTCTGAGGAAGATGGCTGTCTTCTTAGATAAATAGATAAATAGAGAGTGGAAGTTGAGAAGAGTACAGAAGCCTAAGCATCAATGTGACACTTAGGCTTTAAGATCTTAACTTTGTAGATCCTTTTGAGAAAACGTTACGCTGAAATCTCTTTACGAACGATCTCTGCGCCAGCACTTAGCGCATTAAGCTTAGCTGAGGCAATTTCGCGAGGTAGGGGGGCCATGCCACAATTGGTGCAAGGGTAGAGCTTATCTGCATCAACATACTTAAGTGTTTCTCTCAGAGTGTTAGCTACCTCTTCTGGTGTTTCAATGGAATCGGTTGCAACATCGATCGCGCCGACCATCACTTTCTTGCCTCGAACCAGCTCAAGTAACTCAAGTGGTACATGAGAGTTGTGGCACTCTAAAGAGATAATATCGATATTCGATTGCTGCAGCTTAGGAAATACCTCTTCGTATTGGCGCCACTCTGTGCCTAACGTCTTTTTCCAATCCGTATTCGCTTTGATACCGTAGCCATAGCAAATATGCACAGCTGTTTCGCACTTAAGCCCTTCAATGGCTCTTTCCAAGCAAGCGATGCCCCAATCATTCACTTCATCAAAAAACACGTTAAACGCAGGTTCATCGAACTGAATAATATCAACGCCTGCTGCTTCTAACTCTTTTGCTTCTTCGTTGAGGATCTTCGCAAACTCCCACGCCAACTTTTCACGACTTTGGTAATGCGCATCGTAAAGTGTATCAATCATGGTCATAGGCCCCGGCAGAGCCCATTTGATCGGTTGGTCGGTTTGCTGACGTAAGAATTTCGCATCTTCAACAAACACGGATTTCTGACGAGAAACAGGGCCAACGACTGTAGGTACACTTGCATCGTAACGGTCGCGGATTTTAACGGTTTCACGCTTTTCAAAATCAACGCCATTCAAGTGTTCAATGAAGGTCGTTACAAAGTGCTGACGTGTTTGCTCACCATCACTCACAATATCAATGCCTGCTTGCTGCTGTTCGTGCAGGGAGACACGCAGCGCATCTTGTTTGCCGTCTGTGAGTTCGTCGCCTTGCAGTTTCCATGGTGACCAAAGTGTCTCTGGTTGTGCAAGCCAAGACGGTTTCGGCAAACTGCCCGCTGTTGAAGTCGGTAATAGTGTTTTCATAATAATACTGCCTATCCTTGGGTGGTTTGAGAGCGCAATAGACGATTAAAGTGCGTAATTTGCCGACCAGTTTTCTAGAACTGATTGGTATGGCTTAATGAACTTCTCTTCTGCGAATTTACCTTGTTCAACCGCTAGCTGGCCTCGCTCCTCACGGTCGTACACGATTTGAGTCAGCGAGTGATCCAAGTTTTTCAAGTTTGGTTGGTAACAGTTGCCCGCAACCGCGTTCGCGTTGTAAATCTCAGGTCGGTAGATTTTCTGGAACGTACCCATGGTGCTGATGGTGCTGATAAGCTCTAGGTTAGAGTAATCGTTCAGCAGATCACCAAAGAAATAGAAAGCCAAAGGTGCAACACTGTTTGGCGGCATGAAATAACGAACCTGTAAGCCCATCTTCTTAAAATATTGCTCAGTTAAAGAAGACTCATTCGGCTGGTATTCAAAACCTAATACTGGGTGTTGGTTTTCAGTGCGGTAATAGGTTTTATTATCTGAGACACTTAAGCAAATAACAGGTGGCTTATTAAAGTTCTTTTTGTAAGCGTCAGAATTAACGAAATATTTAAATAGCTTGCCGTGTAAATCACCAAAATCTTCTGGAATGCTGAATTTATCTTGGCCTTTATTATGATCCAACAGAAGTACGCTAAAGTCATAATCTCGAACATAAGAAGAGAAGTTATTTCCGATAATGCCTTCAATACGCTCGTTGGTTTTACGGTCTAGAATATTGGTTTTCAGCACTTCAATTGAAGGGAATGCTTCGCCGTTGCTTTCAATGTCCATATCAACAGAAATGATTTCAAGCTCAACAGAGTAACGGTCGCCCTTAGGGTTGTCCCAGTGTGCTAACGCGTTGAAACTGTTATCGATCATTTGCAGTGCATTACGTAAGTTCGCTTGACGGCTGTCACCGCGAGCCAGGTTAGCAAAGTTGGTTGTGATACGCGTGCTGTCTGCAGGCTGGTAGTTTTCGTCGAGGCTAATGCTTTTAATCGTAAAATTAAATTCTTTATTCATGCTGATTTGGTATCCCAATTTGTTTTCTGATTCTCTCGGTCTTTAGTATTAAAACGGCTTTTATTTTTTGCTTGTGATCAGATTAAGAATCGAAGGCTATGCTGTCTGAAATTAATGCTTAGTAGCATTACTGTCGTATAAAGTTAATTGCTTAAGGTTTTTATACGTGGATAGGTTCACCTTTAACAATGGTATTACTTCACATTGAACATGAGGAATATTCATGATCTATTCTGTTTGAATGTTTAAGTCGGTGTCAGTTATATTAATTAGCTTGATGGAAATATAACCACATTAATAGTGCGTTATTTAAGACAATTAATTTAATTAAGAGATGGATGAAATGAGTGAATTGCTGTTGTTGATTTTATACTGTGCATTATTAGGCAGTGGTGTTGGTTTTCTTGCCGGGCTTTTGGGGATTGGCGGAGGGCTGATCATTGTTCCGGTGCTAAGCAGCATTTTACTTCACTTAGAGATTTTACCTGCGGATCAAGTGGTTGTTGCGGCCATCGCTACCTCGTTGGCATCGATACTGTTCACCTCAACTTCTTCTGCACTTGCTCACCACAAGAATGGCAACGTCCCTTGGGATCTGGCGCCTTGGATCATGCTCGGTGTTGCTCTTGGCGCATTAGTTAGTGGCTTTATGGCGGCTTTATTGCCAGAAAAAGTTGTTCGTATTGTGTTTGCAGTGAGTGTGGTTCTTATCGCAATAAAGATGTTCTTAAGCAGTAAAAACGACGTGCCTAAAGAAAGAAAATTGCCAAATAAGGGCATCTTAACCGTCTTGACAACGATCACGGGCGGATTGTCTGCGATGATTGGCATCGGTGGTGGTGCATTACTGGTTCCGCTATTAACGTTTTTCTCTGTCGATATGAAAAAGGCTATTGGCTGCGCGTCGGCTTGTGGCATTGTCATCGCGCTATTTGGCTCGATAGGTTACATCAGCTCAGGCAGCAGCCATTTTGCACTAACCGACGGTTTTGCTGGCTTTGTTTATCTACCTGCGTTGCTTGGTATTGTGTGCACTTCTTGGTTTACGGCTCCGTTAGGCGCAAAAGCAACCAACCATTTACCCGTTCCAACAATCAAGAAGATTTTCTCAGTACTGTTGGTGGTTATCGCGGCAAGCATGGTTGCTCGTTAATTTTTTGTTGTTCGATACTATGTGTTGGGTATGAACAGATCGATTTAGTACTAACGAATAAAAAAGAGCAGTCATTTGGCTGCTCTTTTTATATCTGTCAGCCGACTTTTATACGTTTATGTGCATGAGTATCTTGGCAAAATATTGTTATTTAACCCAATTCACTGCTATAGCTAAATGTATCTTGTTTGATTCAACGGAATGCTATCAATGAGTGGTTTATGGATCCTTTAACGCAGGGCGTGTTAGGCGCTTCTTTGTCACAGTCGGCAAGCAAAAAACAGAACTTGGTTGTCGCTGGGGTATTAGGTCTACTCTCTGGATTGGCTCCAGATTTAGATGCATTGATTAGGTCACAGACTGATCCATTGTTGGCTTTGGAGTTTCATCGACAATTTACCCATTCACTCTTCTTTATCCCCATTGGCAGTTTGATCTGTGCCTTGGTTTTGCATCACCTCATTGCAAAAAGGCGCGGGCTCTCTTTCAAACAAAGCTGGTTTTTTTGTGCTCTGGGTTATGGCACTCATGAATTGTTAGACGCTTGTACCACTTATGGCACGCAGTTACTTTGGCCTTTCACCAATGCGCGTTTTGCTTGGAATACCATATCAATCATCGACCCTGTCTATACGCTTCCCATCTTAATATTGCTGGTGGTTGCAACATTGAAGCGAGCACCTTGGTTAGCGCGTGTTGCGTTTGCTTGGGCTCTAATTTATCCAACATTAGGAATGATACAAAGAGACAGGGCAGAGGCGATAGGGTGGCAATTAGCGGAACAAAGACAACATACGCCGATTCGATTAGAGGCAAAACCGAGCTTTGCTAATATCTTGGTTTGGAAAGTGGTGTACGAAACAGAGGCTCATTACCATGTAGACGCAGTGCGGGTTGGTACATCGGTAAACGTATATCCAGGAGAATCGATCGCTAAGCTGAACGTTAGCAGTGATTTACCTTGGCTTGACCCTGATTCTCAACAAGCCAAAGACATTGAGCGCTTCCGCTGGTTTTCAAATGGTTATATTGCACAGGACCCATCAGATGATCTGCGTATTATCGATGTCCGATATTCAATTGTACCGAATCAAATGAAAGCACTTTGGAGCATCAAGCTATCAAAAGCAGTTGATGCAAACACGCATGTAAAATACGAAACTCATAGAGACAACACACCTGAGTCGAGACAGACCTTCTTCAGCATGCTCACGGGAGATAAATGATCTAAGTCTGAAGAGTAAAAAGGCTGAGCCAGATAATCTGCTCAGCCTTTTTTTATTTCACTGTTACTTAGCTTTCTTTGTTCGAAAACTCTTTAATAAAAGTAAGCGCACCATGAAGCACGCATTCTAATCTTTCAGCACGAAGAATAAGATCAACTCTCCAACCTAAAGGAGAGTTGAAATGGCAAAACGACGCACTAATCTAGAATGGCAAACACTGTTTGAACAATATGAAAGCAGCAATATTACACAGCGTGCTTTTTGCGAAGAACATGGACTGAGTTTATCCACGTTCTTCGCCAAGCGGCGTCAACTCCAAACAGCAAACCAATCGGAATCTGTCGGATTTGTTAGAGCCGAAATCGTCGAAAAGACAACGAAGTATCAGGCGCAGATAGCTACCGCTAACATGACACTTCTCATCAATGATGTGGAGTTGAGCATTCCTCAAGGCACGCCCGCTGCCTACCTGGCAGAACTCATTGGAGCGTTGTCATGAAAGGGATGCTTAGCGCTCCAGACATTTATCTTTATCGTGAAAGTGTCGATTTTAGAAAATCCATCAACGGCCTGGCGGCGATTATCGAAAATGATACAGACTTGCCTCTTGGTAGCGGTGCGCTGTTCCTGTTTACCAACAAACAGCGCGATAAGATTAAGGTGCTGTACTGGGATAAAACAGGCTTCGCCCTCTGGTATAAACGCCTCGAAAAAGCCAAGTATAAGTGGCCTTCAAATGAGAAAAATCAGGTATTTACGCTGACTCAATTTGAGCTAGATAGACTGCTTTCAGGCTTCACAATTATCGGCCACGAAGCCATCAAAATAAACGATTTTACAATGAGTTAATCGATAATAAAGCCTTATTCACCAAGCGTTAACGGCACGATTTTAGTATAATAAATGCCATGGAAAAGACGCCAAATATCAACCCAGAAAGTCAAGATATTGCCGAGCTACAAGCGATGGTAGCCGCTCTGATATCGGAGAAAAATGAGTGGAAACAAGAGCGCCAATCGCTGCTTGAACAACTCAAACTCGCCTTCGACCGCCAGTTCGCTAAACGCTCGGAGGCGTTAAAGCCTTACGATGAATCACAAGGTGACCTCTTCAACGAAGCGGAATGTGAAGCCGTTAAAGAAGACGAGGTTGAGGTGACAACGACGACCACAACGAAAAAGCGTGGTAAACGTAAACCTCTACCTAAGACTTTGCCTCGTGAGGTTATCGAACTCGATGTAGACGACCATGAAAAGCAGTGCGCTTGCTGCAATCATAACCTGCATAGAATCGGTGAAGACCGCAGCGAGAAGCTAGAGTTCACGCCTGCTGTACTCAAGGTGCTGGAATATGTTCGCCCTAAGTACGCTTGCCGCCAGTGCGAAAAAGCAGGCGACAGTAGCCGTATCGTTCAGAAGCCATCCCCTCAGAGCCTCATACCTAAAAGCTTCGCCACAGAAAGCTTGCTGGCCAATATCATTCTTGGCAAATACCAATACGCAATGCCACTTTACCGCCAAGAATCGCTGTTTACCCAGTCGGGTATCGAGCTATCACGCACTCCCATGGCTAGGTGGGTTATCCAAGTCAGTGAGAAGTTCGCCCCGCTGTATATGGCCTTGAAAGAGCACCTACTTCAACAAGTGGTGGTGCAGGCGGATGAAACGCCACTCAATGTGCTCAAGGAAGAGAAGAAGTGTTACATGTGGCTCTACTGCTCAGGCGCTGACTCGCCCGAAGCGGCATTACCGAATGTGAAAAATATCGTCTTGTACGACTATCAAAACAGTCGCGCGAGGTCGTGCCCTATTGCCTTTTTAGGCGACTACAACGGTTATCTACAAAGCGATGGCTACGCGGCTTATGATGGTCTACATCAAGTCACTAATGTGGGGTGCTTAGCGCATGCTCGTCGTAAGTTCATGGATGCTAAGAAGCTTCAAGGGAAAGGTAAGTCGGGGAAGGCTGATAAGGCGCTGGCTAAAATCCAAAAACTCTACGGAATAGAATCACGCTTAAAAGGTGCGCCTGTCGAAAAACGGAAAGCAGAGCGTCAAGCGTATTCCAAGCCGATACTGGATGAGCTTTACGAATGGATGACAATCCAGAAGGTGATAGGCTCTAGCCCATTAGGTAAAGCGATAAAATACACGCTCGGCCAATGGCCGAAGCTCATCCGCTATGTCGATGGCGGTCACTTATCGATAGACAATAACCGCGCTGAACGTGCAATTAAACCGCTGGTCATTGGCAGGAAGAACTGGTTGTTCTCGAACACAGCAAATGGTGCTGACGCGAGTGCGATGCTTTACAGTATCGTCGAAACTGCAAAAGCCAACGGCCTTATCCTTTACGACTACATGGTCAAGTGCATGAAAGAGCTGGCAAAAGCAGAGCCAGATATCGATGCACTCCTACCTTGGAACTTCAAACATTAACAATATCGCCCCGTGGGTTCATGGGGCGTTTACAGTTCATCGTTGGTTTCACTTTACTCTAAACCTTTCCCTTACGGTAAGGTCAATGCTTTATTAGCACAGAATCTTGAATCTAAAAATAAAGTAAGAAAGCAAAAAAGCGAACCGAGTGGTTCGCTTTTGTTTATCTAAAATCTACAAAAATTAGTCTTCGTAGTTGTCGATGCTTGGGCAAGAACAGATTAGGTTACGGTCGCCGTATACGTTGTCTACACGGTTAACTGTTGGCCAGTACTTCGAGTTCTTCGTTGCTTTCGATGGGAAGCAAGCCAGTTCGCGAGAGTAAGGGCGATCCCATTCTGCGCCTGAAATGTCAACTTGTGTGTGTGGTGCGTTCACTAGAGGGTTGTTGTCTAGTGGCCATTCACCGGCTTTCACTGCTGCCATTTCGTGACGAATTGCTATCATGGCTTCACAGAAACGGTCTAGCTCTTCTAAATCTTCTGATTCAGTTGGCTCTACCATTAGTGTGCCAGCTACTGGGAAAGACATAGTAGGCGCGTGGAAACCGAAGTCCATTAGACGCTTAGCAATATCTTCTTCGCTGATACCTGTCTCTTCTTTAAGTGGACGAATGTCGATAATACATTCGTGCGCTACGCGACCGTTAGTGCCACGGTAAAGAACAGGGTAGTGAGGACGTAGTTTCTCCATCACGTAGTTGGCGTTCAGAATCGCCACTTTAGTCGCGTCTGTTAGGCCTGGTTCACCCATCATTGCGATGTAAGCCCAAGAGATAGGTAGGATTGAAGCACTACCTAGATCTGCCGCTGATACCGCGTAGTCAGAACCTTGTACACCGTTTTCGATGTGACCTGGTAGGAAAGGAGCTAGGTGCGATTTAACGCCGATAGGACCCATACCCGGACCGCCACCACCGTGTGGGATACAGAATGTTTTGTGTAGGTTCAAGTGAGATACGTCTGAACCGATGAAGCCAGGTGAAGTTAGGCCTACTTGAGCGTTCATGTTCGCGCCGTCTAGGTAAACCTGACCGCCCGCTGCGTGTACTTGTTCACACACTTCTTTCACTTGCTCTTCGTATACGCCGTGCGTAGAAGGGTAAGTGATCATGATGCTTGATAGGTTTTCTTTGTGCTTCTCGATTTTCGCTGCTAGGTCTGTCATGTCGATGTTGCCATCTTCATCACACTTAACAACCACGACCTTCATTGAAACCATTGATGCCGTTGCAGGGTTAGTACCGTGCGCAGAGCTTGGAATCAGACAAACGTTACGGTGAGCTTCACCGCGGCTTGCGTGGTAGCGTTGAATAGCGATTAGACCTGCGTATTCGCCAGATGCACCAGAGTTAGGCTGTAGTGAGAAATCGTCGTAACCGGTGATTTCACATAGCTTCTCTTTAAGATCTTTTGCTAGTGCTGTGTAACCAGCCGCTTGCTCTAGAGGTGCGAATGGGTGAATGGAACCAAACTCAGGCCAGGTTACTGGAATCATCTCTGCAGCAGCGTTCAGCTTCATCGTACAGCTACCCAGTGGGATCATGCCGTGCGTTAGTGAGAAGTCTTTGTTCTCAAGCTGTTTTAGGTAACGCATCATTTGCGTTTCGCTGTGGTGCGTATTGAATACTGGGTGAGTTAGGAACTCTGATTCACGACGGCAGTTTTCTGGAATTGCTGCAAACTCGTTTGATGCAATGTCAGAAGATAGTGCTTGAACGTCTTCTTTCACGTCGAAGATTGCAAACAGTGAGTTTACGTCGTCGATCGTTGTTGTTTCATCTAAGCTGATACCGATCTTACCCTTAAGAAGGCGAAGGTTGATGTCTGCTGCTTGCGCTTTCGCGTACAGTGCATCTGTCTTCTCTTCAGAGTTGATCGTGATGGTATCGAAGAAGCTGTTGTTCGTTAGCTCGTAACCCGATTTAGTCAGGCCAGCCGCTAGAATAGCTGTCATGTGGTGTGTACGACGAGCAATAGTACGTAAGCCTTCTGCTCCGTGGTAAACCGCGTAGAAAGACGCCATGTTTGCTAGAAGTGCTTGAGCTGTACAGATGTTCGATGTCGCTTTCTCGCGGCGGATGTGTTGCTCACGAGTTTGCATTGCCATACGTAGCGCTTGGTTACCGTGAGTATCGATAGATACGCCGATGACACGACCTGGCATTGTACGCTTATGCTTTTCACGAGTACCCATGAATGCAGCGTGTGGACCGCCGTAACCCATAGGAACACCGAAACGTTGCGCTGAACCGATGACTACGTCCGCGCCCATTTCGCCAGCAGGCTTAAGTAGAGCAGAAGCAAGTAGGTCAGTAGCAACTGTAACGAGTGTTTTGTTAGCTTGAGCTTTCGTAATGATGTCTGTTAGGTCACGAACTTCACCCGTTGTACTAGGGTATTGAAGAAGCGCACCAAATACGTCTTGCTCTGGAAGTGTTTCAAGAGCACCAACCATTACTTCAAAACCGATGTACTCAGCACGAGTTTTAACAACTTCTAGTGTTTGAGGGTGAACATCGTCAGCAACGAAGAATACTTTGCTCTTGCTTTTGCCAGCACGCTTACACAGTGTCATTGCTTCGCCAGCCGCTGTCGCTTCATCAAGAAGGGATGCGTTCGCGATTTCCATACCGGTTAGGTCCATTACCATTTGTTGGTAATTGAGTAGAGCTTCAAGGCGACCTTGAGAAATCTCTGGTTGGTATGGTGTGTAAGCTGTGTACCAGCCTGGGTTCTCTAAAACGTTACGTAGAATAACGTTTGGAGTGAATGTGTTGTAGTAGCCTTGGCCAATGAAGGTACGTTTTACTTGGTTTAGGTTAGCGATCTCTTTAAGAGAGGTCAGCATGTCCATTTCGCTCAGTGGCGCAGCAAGTGTCATTGGTTTTTCAAGACGGATTTGTGCAGGAACCGTTTCGTCGATCAGTGCGTCCAAGCTAGTCGCGTTGATCGCTTCAAGCATTTTCTGCTGGTCTGCTTTATTAGGGCCGTTATGACGAGCAACAAACTCGTTTTGAGTACCCAAGTCTTTTAGTAATTGGCTTTGAAGTAATTCAGTCATGATATGTTCTACTTTCTCTTTGGAGCCGTGAGCTAGCCCCTAAAATTAAGCTGCTCCAAAGAGCAGCTTTATTGTAATGAGGAACCTATTAGTCTTCTTCGATAGAGCTTAGGTATTCTTCCGCATCTTTAAGGTTGTTTAGTTCAGATGCATCAGACATCTTCACTTTAACAATCCAACCACCTTCATAAGATTCTTCGTTAATTAACTCTGGGCTATCTTCTAATTCTTCGTTGATTTCTACGATTTCGCCAGAGATTGGTGCGTAGATATCAGAAGCTGCTTTCACTGATTCAACTAGAGAGAAGCTTTCGCCAGCTTCGATTTCGTCTCCAGTGTCAGGCAGGTCAACAAACACAACGTCACCTAGCATCTCTTGAGCGTGCTCAGAAATACCGATAGTTACAGTACCGTCACCGTTGTCTTTTACCCACTCGTGGCTGTCTGCAAACTTTAGTGTATTGTCCATTGCTTATTCTCCAAAAATTTATGAGGTTTTAATTTAAATCTTAAAAACGGTTTAACGATAAAGAGGGAAGCGTTTGCAAAGCTCTTTAACTTGCTTGCGAACACGTTGCTCAACTTCAGCGTTGCCTTCAGGGCTTTCAACTAAGCCATCAAGTACATCGCCGATCCATTCACCGATAAGTTTGAATTCTTCAGTGCCAAAACCACGACTGGTTCCAGCTGGCGTACCTAAACGAATACCCGAAGTAATCATAGGCTTCTCTGTGTCGAATGGTATGCCATTTTTGTTACATGTGATCCCTGCACGCTCTAATGCTTCTTCAGTTACGTTACCTTTCAAGCCCTTAGGACGAAGGTCAACCAACATTAGGTGCGTGTCTGTTCCGCCAGTCACAATGTCACAACCGCGAGTTTGCAACACTTCAGCAAGAACTTTTGCGTTGTCGATCACTGAATCAATATAAGTATTAAATTCTGGGCCAAGTGCTTCGCCAAACGCCACTGCTTTAGCCGCGATAACGTGCATTAGTGGGCCGCCTTGAAGGCCAGGGAACACAGCAGAGTTGATCTTTTTGTTGATGTCTTCGTGGTTCGTAAGAATCATACCGCCGCGTGGGCCACGAAGTGTTTTGTGCGTTGTTGTTGTAACAACGTGTGCGTGTGGTAGTGGGCTAGGGTGAGCACCTGTCGCGATAAGGCCCGCGATGTGTGCCATATCGACCATTAGGATAGCGCCAACTTCGTCAGCGATTTCACGGAACTTAGCGAAATCAATAACGCGTGGGATAGCACTACCACCAGCAATAATCATTTTAGGTTGGCTTTCGATTGCTAAAGCGCGAACCGCTTCGTAATCGATTTCAAGAGTGTCGCGGTCTACGCCGTATTGAACTGCATTGAACCACTTACCTGACATTGCAGGGCGCGCACCGTGTGTAAGGTGGCCACCAGCGTCAAGGGACATACCTAGGATCGTGTCGCCAGGTTGAAGTAGGGCAAGTTTAACTGCGCCGTTTGCTTGAGCGCCAGAGTGAGGCTGTACGTTTACGTATTCACATTTGAACAGCTGCTTAGCTCGTTCAATCGCGATAGCTTCAACGGTATCTACGTGCTCACAACCACCGTAGTAGCGACGGCCTGGGTAGCCTTCAGCGTATTTGTTGGTTAGGCAAGTGCCTTGAGCTTGCATTACTGCTTTAGAAACGATGTTCTCAGAAGCAATAAGTTCGATTTGTTCGTTTTGACGAGTGTTCTCTGCTTGGATTCCAGCAAATACTGCGTCATCAGTACCAGATAAGTTCGTAGTGAAAAAACTGTCTAAGCTATGGTTTTGGTAAGCGTTCATTGTCGAGACCTTTCATTAAGCTAATGGTGATTGTTTTTATAGTCCATTAGGTCTTAAGTTGATTTCTGCATCGGTATCGTTTGCGCTATATAGGTATAGATAAACGTGAATTGCGTTATAAATATACTATTACAGCGTCTAAGCGATCGTTGTAGGGGCAATGCAGCACGAATTGTTTCCCAAAAGTTCGGGTAAAAAACAGCTCTTACAAATGTTAAATCTATCATTTGCTGCAAGCTGAAGCAGCATCTCTTCATCTAACAAGTCGATAACATAGCTCCGATAAAATCAATTTTCAACAAAAATTTCCAATAGGAAACGACTTTTCTTGTTTTGCTACGGGGAGCACGCTTTATTTCTGTGTGTGCTCTTTAATCAACAAAGCGCTTCATGCAACAATGAAATTAATAGACAGGAAGCAAGAAATTAATGAGGGACCTATGTCAGAAGACATTTATGATGAGTACCCATCTTTAACGTTGGCGAAGGAAACGTTAGACCAGAATATTGAACCACTTAGGCTTGGCCAGCGCATTAAAGATATCCGCGGCAAGCTTGGGATTACGCTAGAAGAAGCAAGTCAAA
Source organism: Vibrio sp. Evd11 (assembly GCF_900382755.1). Classification (NCBI taxonomy): domain Bacteria; kingdom Pseudomonadati; phylum Pseudomonadota; class Gammaproteobacteria; order Vibrionales; family Vibrionaceae; genus Vibrio; species Vibrio sp. Evd11. The sequence goes on along the minus strand of NZ_OSDX01000035.1, from coordinate 37,503 downwards.
GAACAGGTTTAGCGCGTTCTACGCTCAGCAAAATTGAGAACGAACAAATCTCGCCAACCTTTCAGGCTATGCAAAAACTGGCGATGGGTTTGCAAATTGATATGCCTCAACTCTTTGAACCACCAAGGAAAAAAGTTGCAACAGGACGTCGTGACTTAACCAAGGCTGGCCAAGGTAAACCACACCCAACACCGACTTATGAGCATGAGTTACTTGCCACAGAGCTTTCTAATAAGAAGATGATGCCGTTTAAGAGCCGCGTGAGAGCGCGTACTTTTGAAGAGTATAACGATTGGGTTCGCCACGACGGGGAAGAATTCCTAATGATCATCTCTGGCGATGTGATGTTCTACTCAGAATTTTACGAACCCGTTCCTATGAGTGAAGGTGATAGCATGTATTACGATGCCAATATGGGTCATATGCTTATCTCGACCAGTGCAGAAGACGCGCTCATTTTGTGGGTGACTGCAAAATAAATTAACAATCTTAGAATTTCTTATAGTGAATACAAACGTTTGCTTTTGTTTCGAACGTTAAGCATTAGACGCGATATTGGTGTGATAATCATCAATATCGCGTTTTTGTATGTATCGAAGAATTGTTTTTAAATTGTTAAATGTCACATTTTGAGCTGTTTGACTATTGTTAAGGGTGTAAAACTGACGCAGGCTTGTTTATTATAGTGAACACGGTTTACTCATGTTGATTGAAGTTTACTGAAGTGAATTCTTAGAAAGTGACTTGTAGAGCTTTTGTACAGCTAACCTGATTTATCAAGCTAACGATATAAGCCTATATAAAAGACATCACTTTTTACTATCTACTGTTTCTAAGGTTAAGACGCCAAAGTTACTGACGCGAATACGCTGAGGTGACTAATGATGAAACTTATCGTTAGAAGCGACTCTAAATAGAGATATAAGCGGCAGACTCGATTTGGAAAGCCTGCAACGCTTCATGGAGAAGAAAATGACTCAAGAACACGCTAATCAAGACCTACTAACAACACCACTGCATGCACTTCACGTTGAAGAGGGCGCAAAGATGGTTCCTTTCGCTGGCTACGATATGCCAGTCCAGTACCCACTTGGTGTAAAGAAAGAGCATTTACATACTCGTGATGCTGCTGGTCTTTTTGATGTTTCTCACATGGGGCAACTTCGTCTACATGGTGCAAACGCAGCTGCTGTCTTAGAATCTTTGGTTCCTGTAGATATTATTGACCTTCCTTCTGGTAAACAGCGTTACGCGTTCTTTACTAATGAGCAGGGCGGCATCATGGATGACTTGATGGTAGCTAACCTAGGCGATCACCTATTTGTTGTTGTGAACGCAGCTTGCAAGACACAAGATATCGACCACCTTACAGCACACCTACCAGCTGACGTAGAGATGGAAGTGATTGATGACCGCGCTCTATTAGCCCTTCAAGGCCCTAAAGCGTCTGAAGTTCTCGCTCGCTTCCAACCTAGCGTTGCAGACATGTTGTTCATGGACGTTCAAAAAGTCGATATCGATGGCGTTGAATGCATCGTGAGCCGCAGTGGTTACACGGGGGAAGATGGCTACGAGATCTCTGTTCCTAACGATCACGCAGAAGCTCTTGCTCGTAAACTAACATCAGAGGCAGAAGTAGAGTGGATTGGCCTTGGCGCTCGTGACTCACTTCGTCTTGAGTGTGGTCTATGTTTATATGGTCACGACCTAGACACAACGACAACACCAGTAGAAGCTAGCCTTCTATGGGGTATTCAAAAAGTTCGTCGTACTGATGGTGAACGTGCAGGCGGTTTCCCTGGCGCTGATATCATCCTTGAGCAAATCGCAACGAAAGATGTTCAACGTAAGCGTGTAGGTCTAGTGGGGCAAACTAAAGCGCCAGTACGTGAAGGTGCAGAGCTGTTTGACGCTGAAGACAACAAGATTGGCGTTGTAACAAGTGGCACTGCGGGTCCTAACGCTGGCAAGCCTGTTTCTATGGCATACGTTCGTACAGACCTAGCAGCAATTGGTACTGAAGTATTCGCTGACGTTCGTGGCAAGAAGCTACCAATGACAGTAGAAAAAATGCCATTCGTACCTCAACGTTACTACCGTGGCTAGTCTCTTTTAAGAGAAACTATTAAGCTAAACAAAGCCTACTGTTTGCTTCTCTGTATAGAGAGGTTCAACGGTAGGCTTTTTTGTTTTTCGCAACGTATAAATTTAGAGTTATGAGCTGAGTAAGTTGTTTATAACTTCGTTTATAAAATGAGAGGTGTGGCCATATCGTTACAAATACTTACTATACTCGGGTTATGCCGCGTTATGGTGGCCACATATCATTTTTATAAATAGGTCGTAGTGGTTACAAGGAGTTAACTATGAATGTGAACCATACAATGAATCCGGTTCGTAAAGCCGCTTTTGGGGTTTTAGCGCCATTAGTCTATACATCAAGTGTTATGGCGACAGAATACTCGATCGAAAGTACTCCTAACGTGAGCGTAACACCTTATATCGTTAATGGTAGCAATGCTTCGGTAACTGAATTTCCTTCAATGGCGAGCTTGTTCATTGACCGTATTGATTATGATGGTGTTTACTCTACAGGCCCTTACTGTGGTGCGACCATTTTAGATAACTATTATGTATTAACGGCTGCTCACTGTATCTATGATGACGAGAATGCTCAACTTTTCACTGTAGTTGTTCCGCAATTACAAGATACCTCTTTATTCCCTAGTGGCGGTGTCCAGAAAATTCGAGTATCTGACGTTTATTATCGTAGTGACTATTCAGACCTTGAAGCCAATCTTTTGCCGAACGATATCGCTATTTTGAAGTTAGAATCATCTCTTGGTTTGACTTCATCCGCAGAAACTCAAATTCCTGATTTTGAAACATATCGAGATATCAATAACAGCTTTGTTGCAGTAGGACACGGTAATACAAAATCAGGAGAAGACAACACTACTTTGCTGCAAAAAGTTAATCTTACTTACGTTGACACAATCAATTGCAAAGCTGTATTCGGTACTTTAGTTACTGACAAGCAAATTTGTTTTAATGGTAATGGGCCGGATAACGGTCTATATGGTGGTACATGTCAAGGTGATTCAGGCGGACCAGTATTTTGGAAAAATGGTGTCACTTACGAGCAGGTTGGTATAACTAGCTTTGGGCCTAGAGTTTGTGGGGCAGGTATCGGTGTCACATCAGTTTTTACAGAGATTTATGATTATAAATATTGGATAACTGACGTAACTAACGGGGTTATCGATAACGTTGAAACCGTTCAATTTACCGCGAAAGAAGCAAAACGAGTTGCACTCGCTGGTAGAAGTTCTTCATCAGACTCAGGTAGCAGTGGTGGCAGCGTGTCATTTGGTTTGCTAGGTATGCTGATGTTGTTCGCGGGTCTTAGAAAAGCCGTGGTGCGTTAGAACTTCAATGTTTTGAACAAGTCGACGCTTTATCTAAGGATAGCGTCGACTTTTTTATTTCTGCAGGTTTATCTGTTGAGTGATTTACCCACTTAGTTACTTAGTTCTACAACCGCTTTTCGGCTGTACCTTTCTAGAATCTCATCCATTTCTTTTATCGCATCATTGATGCTTTTGATGCCACCTTCCGCGACACTTTTCTCACTTTGGTTCAATGCAGAAAAAGCCCGTTTCAATTCCTTATCTTCCAACATATTTCCGTGCAACAACACTTCTTTGTAGGTGAGTAGCCTATGCTGTACCGCGATAATTTGACTGCGGGTATTGTCTGATTCTAAAGCGTGCTTTATGCAAGGAAATGCCAATGTATAACGATTCGCAATTTCCAATTTGACGTCTTTGTTATTCGCAATTTGCAATTTTTATTATTTCCCAACACTTGAGTAATCAAGTTTACTAGCCTGAACGTTCATGACCGATCAAAGTGTGAAAGTTTATGAAACGTAACGTTTTTTAATAATCGCATAATATGCCTTTGATGGCGTATGTAAACCGTTACGAGTCAATATGGTCTGCTTCTTGCTCAAATTAGGTCATAACTGTCTATTGAGGATAAGCTTATGTCACAAGAACCCATAATAATGGCGCTGATTGATCGCAGAAAGCTCGCCAATTTGTCGCAAGAAAAATTGGCCTCAAGTGCGGGAATGAGTTTAAAAACCTATCAACGTATTGAACGTGGTGAAGCTGACATTAAAATGTCCCAGTATCGTTCTATCACAAGAACCTTGAAAGTGACAGATTTGGATGTCGTGCTTGATATTGTTGGTGCAACCCAAGCCACGGCGGAAGATGTTGCAGCGGTCAGTCGTTTACTGACCAGCGAAGAGAGAATGTTGTTGATCAAACTGATTTTGTCGGTCAAAAAACAGCCGTAGCGTTTTGGTCTAATAGGTCTCGTCTTTTATCTAAATAAATAGAGTTAGATCGGTTGTTTTCATGGGTGACGTGTTCACTGGGTGACATGAAACAATTATTCTACTCTTCCACGCAGTTGTTTAGTGGTACTTCTTTGCTTCTTACCTTCTAAACGTCTTTTTTGAGAGCCACGCGTCGGCTTAGTTGCTCGTCTTACTTTTTGAACCTTTGTTGCTTCCAAGACCAGTTCTTTCAAACGCACCAAAGCATCATCTCGGTTTTGTTCTTGAGTTCTATACTGCTGCGCCTTAATGATAATCACGCCATCTTTAGTGATGCGGCTATCTTTGTGCGCTAGGAGTTTTTCTTTATAGAAATCAGGTAGGGTGGAGTGCTTGATGTCAAAACGTAAATGTATCGCGCTCGATACTTTATTGACGTTTTGGCCGCCGGCTCCTTGTGCTCTGATCGCAGTTAACTGGAGTTCCCAGTCTTGAATCGAAACAGAGTTAGATATTTGTAACATAAACTTCCATTTTGAACGGTAATATGGGGTCATGATACTGAATATTGGTTATGGTATCAGTAACTTTCTTAAAGAGTGGTAGTAGTGATGAAAATAGATTTAACGGCGTATGAAGGGTTAATCTTTGATATGGACGGTACGTTGATCGATACAATGCCAGTACATGTAAAAGCATGGCAGCAAACGGCTGAAGAGTTCGGTTTTCATTTCGAGGCATCTTGGCTGCACAGCTTAGGTGGTATGCCGAGTTATAAGATTGCGGGTGAAGTGAACAGTAAATACGGTTTGTCACTCGACCCACAAGCGGTATCTACGTTTAAGATGGCATCGTTTGCGGCGATTGAAGACAAAGGCGATATTATCCCTTGTACGCATTCTCTTCTAATCGAACATCTAGGCAACAAGAAGATAGCGGTAGGGACAGGCAGTCAGCGCAAAAGCGCAGAACAGCTATTAGATAAAACGAATATCTTGAGCAAGCTGGATATCTTAGTAACAGCAACAGATGTGAAGAATCATAAGCCAAATCCAGATACCTTCTTGGACGCGTGTTTTGGTATGGGGTTACAACCTAAGCAATGTGTTGTGTTTGAAGATACCAATCTTGGTAAGCAGGCAGCTCATGCGGCGAACATGGATTGTATTCTGGTGGTCGAAGGGAATAAGTTGGAGTTCCACCCGGCACCTAACTGATTGCAAAATGGTGATGTTACTGAATGATAAGGCTGCTAAGTCAATGGCTCTCGGCCTGATCAACAGCCTAGCGGGACGATGTAGACTCTTGCTAGGCGATTTCGCTCATTTCTTTGTCTAGAAATAAACAGACTTGGTTTCGGCCTGCCGCTTTGGCCTCATATAACGCCAAATCGGCGCACTTGTAGTTAAGCGCAGGATCGCTAGTGATGTTGGTGATCCCGCCACTCACAGTCACTACGTTGTCGAGATCAAGACTGACAGCAACTCTCAACCTGTTAAGGACGTATTCAGCTTCTTCTGTTGAGGTGTGAGGCAGGATAACACCAAACTCTTCACCACCAATACGAGCAACAAAATCGGTTTCACGACATTCGCGTTGGAGCACTTTAGCGACCGTTTGAATGACTCTATCACCGTAGTCATGCCCAAATCGGTCATTAATGCGTTTGAAGTAGTCAATATCCAAGATAGCTAAACAAGACTGCTCGCGAGTAGGATAACGATTAACACGAGAGCATTCATCGCGCAGCTCAAGATCGAACTTGCGACGGTTCCAACAGCCTGCTAACGAATCTTTTTCACTTAGGTTTCTCAGTTTATTCTCGAGCTCTTTGTGTTTACTGATATCGACAAATGACGCGACATAAAACTGAATTACATCTTTTGAGTCTTTAATCGTTTGGATTCGCAGTATTTCAGTGATCAGAGAACCGTCTTTACGGCGATTTACCACTTCACCTTCCCATACTCCGGTCTTAGTAATAATGCGCCACATCTTTATGTAGAATTCTTGATTGTAGCGACCAGAGGCAAACATAGAAGGTTGGTGACCTTTTACATCTTCCAAGCTGTAACCACTTACGCGGGTAAATTCTTGGTTTACTTTGATTATTCCGTTGTTTCTATCGGTGATGACTAAGGCCGACATACCATTCATTGCTGCCTTAGCCAGTTGGCTATCGATGCTGTTCTTCTTGTGGTTTCTATTCCAAAGCACAAACCCAGCAGAAATCATTGATATCAGTATCGTTAAGGTAATGATCTGTACGATGATAGCGTGGCGTTCTTGTTGATACTGGCTATTGAACTGATGGTTTTTAACGTGAAGAACCATATAAATAGGCCCTTCAAATTGATCTATCTTAGGGCTGATATCTGAGTGGAAATACCAGTTTTCGCCATCAAAATAGCTAGAGGAAGTGTTGTCTTTAATTGCTTCCCATAATTCTGGGTAGCGCTTTGCGTAAGTGATCTCAGCACGAGACTCAAGAACATGACCAAATGATTCTTCTGGGTCGGGTCCCATGATGACATGGCCTGTTTTATTCAGGAGTACCGGAACAGCAGAAGATGTTCCGATTTGATAATGCAGGCGATCATAAATTTCGAGCATATTGAGGTTAGCAATAAAGTAACCAATGATGCGATCTTTTGATGTTACAGGCGTCATGATACGAAGCGCCGGAATTAACGGATGGACTATTTCCCCGTATTCGACTTCTAGATCGATACCATTTGAACTGACTTGCCCAATTTCTAGTTTTTGAAGAGTGTCAAAGTAACTGCGTGCTGATTTGTTTTGTAGTTCCTTGTCTGCAACAACTGTGGCTTGATTGTCTTTGTAGTTGACGCGGAACACTTCATTCCCTTGAATATCGAGATAACGAAGTTGTGAGTAATATTTTTGCCCACGAGCGAGCATCACCCACAAGTCTTGCAGCGCTTCTTTGTGAATCGTTGAGGGTTCTTCAATGGCACGAAGAAGGGTTTGTGAATTTGCTATAGAGGGAACGGAGTTAGATATCTGCTCTACGATGACAGAAAGCTCGTGGAAGCTGTATTCAATTTGGTTTTGACTTGATTGCTTAATATTTAGCGTGTGCTGAGTGTCTATCCGATCAAATTCAGAATTAATATAGAGGGCAGGGACTAGTCCTAGGGCAAAAATGGTACATAGAAATTGGCTGACTAGTTTTTTTATACTCGTATTCATCACTGTCCTTAAAGAATCAGCGCAATACTATATATTTTATGGGGTTTTTAATGTGATCTTTACCCAGAACTTAGAGCAAGCTTTGCATATAACTATGGTTTTAGTGCAACTTTTTGCAATTAAGGTTGCTAATCGAGCAACCATTCCTTTCTGAAATGACGGCTCGAAGTAGCAACTGTTCAGGTATATCGGTTAGATCGAAAATCAATTCGCCATCATTATTTAGCTAAGGCCAACGATATTTCCTTTTTCATCAATATCTAATGACATGAACGCCGGTTTATCCGGTAAGCCCGGCATGGTCATTACACTGCCACACAAAGCGTAGATGAACCCCGCACCGGCACAAAGCTTCAGTTCTCTAACCGGTACATCAAACTGGGTAGGAGCGCCTTTAACTTGTGCTTCTGTTGAAATAGATAGCGGTGTCTTTGCCAAACATACCGACAGTCTGCTGTATCCATGTTGGTTGAATTCAGCGAGTTGTTGCTTGGCTAAAGGTGATAGTGAAATACTTGCTGCGCCGTAACCGACCTCGGCGACTGCCATCAGCTTTTCCTCCAAGCTCTGCTCAGATTCATAAAGTGGTTTAAAGTCGCTCTCGTTTTCACACGCATTGACCACAGCTTGAGCTAATAACGTCGCACCTTCTCCGCCTTTACCAAAAGCTTCGCTGATTTCAACGGTCATATTAGGATCAAAGTCAGTGATCAGCTGTTTCAGTGTGTTTAACTCTTGAATCGAGTCTTGTGGGAATTGGTTGATGGCGACAACGGCAGGCACTTGGTATTGCTTAACATTGTTGATGTGCCATTTCAGATTCTCAAAGCCAGCGATAAGGGCGTCTTGGTCATCATTGAAGATTGACTCTGGCAATGCGGTGCCTGGTTTTAAATCGTATAAGCCTGAGTTGGCTTTTAGGCCACGTAATGTAGCGACGATCACGGCGCAATCTGGTTTTTTATTCGATGCTTTAACTTTGATGTTACACGCTTTTTCAAAACCCATGTCGGAGCCGAAACCGCCTTCAGTCACCACAAAATCACCCAGTTTGAGAGCAATCTTGTCGGCAATTATTGAAGAGTTACCATGTGCAATGTTTGCGAACGGACCTGCGTGAATCAGCGTTGGTACACCCTCAAGTGTTTGCATTAATGTTGGTTCAATTGAATCTTTCATTGTTACAGTCATTGCGCCTGCAACGTTGAAGTCATCTGCGGTTAATGGCATGCCTTGGTGGCTATAAGCGAGTACTACACGACCAATACGCTTACGTAGGTCTTGAAGGTCGTCAGCCAGCGCAAGAATGGCCATTAGCTCTGAAGCGGCCGAGATATCAAAGCCATCTTCGCGCTCAAAGCCGTTGATTGTTTTGTCTGCCTCGTTCTTACCTACCGTGATCATGCGCAATGCGCGATCATTATGGTCAAGCACGCGTCGCCAAACGATTCTGTTTTGGTCTATATCTAATGCTTTTAAGCCAGAGCGCGCTTCAAAGGCTTCTAACCCTTCACGTTGCTCATGATACAAACGAGCATCAATCGCAGCAGAGGCGAGGTTATGAGCCGCTGTTACTGCATGAATATCACCTGTTAAGTGGAGATTTAACTGCTCCATTGGCGCCACTTGAGAGTAACCACCGCCAGCAGATCCGCCTTTGACACCAAATACTGGGCCCATAGAAGGCTGACGAATACACGCCATCGCAGATTGGTTTAGTTTTGCGAGACCTTGTGCAAGACCAATTGAGGTGACCGTTTTTCCTTCACCGAGTGGCGTAGGTGTAATCGCAGTCACAACGATCAATTTTCCGTCTTGTTGGTCAGAGAGGCGTTCAAGTGACGTAAGAGAAACCTTAGACTTATAAAGCCCAAGGGGTTGATGTTCGTCATGATTCAGGCCAGCTTGCTTGGCAATCTCACTGATGTTTTTAAGGGGAGTTGAGCGACAAATATCAATATCAGATAGCATATTTGCTCCTTATATCAGAACCGAAAGGTGTTACGTAAACGTTTGCGTGGCGATAGTACTGTATAATTTGACCAAGTAAAGGCAAACCACACGAATTATGTGCTGGAAGATAACAGATCTAAACAGTCATTGCGCGAGATCAAATCTTAATCTGACAAAAAATTAGATTTGATTAGGTGTTGCGCCATTCACATAACTCACCAATAGAAAAAGGGCTGCATATAGCAGCCCCTTAGGAATTGGTCATCTTAGAATGCTTCACTAACCCGTTGGAATCAGTGCCTCAATCTAGATTAACGATCCCAGTATGTTTCTTCTAAGCTATCTTCGCGTTCCGGTAGGGCACGAGAAAGGCGAGGTGAGTGTTGAGTTAATACCTCGTAGCTTACACGGTTTGCGTACTTACAAATTTGAGACAGTGACGAGTAAGTTAGACAAGCGTGCTCGTGTTTCTCTGAGTTTGGTACATTTACGTAGTGGTAGCTGTTTGCTGCCATATCGTGTAGCAGTGCAGAAAGTGCGCCATCGCCTGCGCCATTGGTGTTCTTAATCTCAAGAGGACCACCTAGGTAAGGGCCAATGTGAGAATATACTTTTACTGGGTCTACACAATCTTGCTTACGCATAGCACGGCTGAATTCGTATTTATTGAATTCAGGGATGTTACCCGGTAATAATGGCAGTGTGGTTTCGCGTTTCGCTAGTTCGTCCGTGTAACCTGCCATGTACAAGCCAACAGGGCCCGCGGTACATAAAACAAGGTCAACCCACTCAAGCGCTTTATTCGCAGCAAGTAATGGATCTTTCTCACCCGTTAATGCTTCACCTTCGTCTTCGTTCATCGCGACGATAGTAACGTTTTCTTTCAGGTATTCTTGCCACCATTCAGCATTACCTTCGATCACGTATTTAGTACCAAGCGTCAGTACAACAGGCACATTGTGTGCTTTCGCATATTCAATCGCTTTTTGTACGGCTTTTGGCATTGGATCTTCAGGCTTACCGCGCATTAGGTATGAAGATACAACCAATGCAGAGGCTTTTTCGAAAATTTGCTCAGGAATACTTTCAGGAAGCAGTTGATTCATGTGTCCTTCGTTGATCGCAAACGTACGTTCGCCATCTTCGGTAATTAGCGTGTAACAACGACCAATTGGACCATCAACTGTTTGTAGGTGGTTTAAGTTCATGCGAGAAGAGGTACGGCAAAGGTAGCGGTAACCGAACGAACCCACTTCGATTTTCTTAGACATAACGCCAAGCAGAACTGATTTGCTGTCTGCAAGAACAGAGTAGTTGTGTAGCGTGTTACCAATGGTATCACCAGGGTATTGATGCGTAATCAAACCACGTTCAACTAGCTCTTCGTAAAGGGCATCGGCTTTACTTTCTTCCAATACAAGCGAGTGACCTTTACTCAGCTCATATTTTTCTAGGAACTCGTTGTCAACACGGGCTTCGATATCAACAATCGTTTGACCTATACCGACAACTGTTGCGCGGTGTAGCTTAGGTGTTTGTTGAATTTGGTTGACCAACGGATCACGGGCGTGAGTTGGAAAGTAGTGCTTAGATTTACGCTGTCCAGGAAATTTCATATGACAAATACAGTGAAAAAATTTTGCCGCATGATATCACATTTTGTTTCTGTTTCTTTCATTTTTATTACATTTTGAATCACCTGCACAATGTCTGTACAGGTGATTCAAGCTCGTTATTCCGTAGGGACTAACGTAGCAGGATCAACGTAAGCCTTTGTACCCCATAGAGGAACAGTGGAAAGGCTGTGTTTGAAACTACCCTCTGTTTCTTTTGTGGTGTAAGACAAGTAGAGCAATGATTGATTCTCTGCGTCGTAGATGCGGCGAACTTTCATTGTTTTGAAAAAGATACTTTTCGATTGCTTGAATACCACTTCGCCGGATTTGCTCTTGTCTATTTGAGCAATCATTTCTGGTGTGATTTCACCTGTTTGACGACAAGAGATAGAGCTATCACTTGGATCTGACAGGCTAAGGTTTGCTTCGATGGATGCTATATGACAAGTCACACCTGCGATCTTATCGTCATCTAGAGAAGACATTTTGATATCTTTCATGGTAAAGAAACCGAGAGATACGTCGCCAACTTCATTGTCTGAGCAGCCTGCCAACAATGTCATGATACCAACTGCTATTAAGGCTTTTTTCATAAGAAGTCCTTTTTATTTATATAGTTCTGTTTACTATAGGAATATTGAAAGCGTGAATACGAGTGTAGAGCTTTTCACCGAGTTCTTAAAGGATGTTGTTGGAGAATGAAAAATATGAAGCATTTAAAGTACTTGTTGGCCTTGGTCATGCTCTGTATGCTCTCTGCTTGTAGCTCGGCACCTCAGTCGACCATATGTCTTCCAAATAACTGTGATATTTGGGGATACTAAACGTAGGTACTAATAGAATGAATAACGAAATACCTGAAAATGCACATAAGAAAAACCAATGGCTATTCAGCCAACTCGACATTGCGTACCCCGCAAAAGAGAGCCTTCTCGGTCGAGACCTCTACAAAAGCAAACTTCCTCAAAAAACATATCAACTTCTTCCTCAAGATCAAACTCCTAGCCAATTAGATGAATTACATAAAGTCGACTTTCATAAGCTGACGGTTCTATTCTCGCTTAACCAAGCTAGCGCGTATCAAGATGAAACGGAAAGAGCGCATATTTTGGAGTTCTTAAGCCAAATAATGCTATCGGAAGAACATGAACTATTTGTAGGTACCAAGAACGGTGATGTGGTAGCGAGTGCGATTGTTACAGCGACTGACGATTCACTGCTGATCTCAGATGTTGTAAACCAGCATGATCAAGACTGTATTGGGTTTGCTAAACAGTTACTCGAATTTTGGGCACAAGATCAAGGTTCTAGCCATAAAGTATGGTTGGAAAGCTAAAGAACCTTTGATAAAGCGTTAATCTGAGTACAATACACCGTCTTTTAAACAGGGTCCGGTATGTACAAGCTATTGATATCAATCGCTGTATTGTGTGTTAGCGCTTTTTCTACAGCTACTTACGCTAACAACTGGGATATCAAGCACATCCTAGTTATCCACTCCTATGGACCTTCCTACCAATGGACCGCCGATTTCCAAAAGGGAATCGATAACGCGTTCAATCAATCTCAAGTCGAAGTTAAACTTTCAATTGAGTATCTAGATACCAAGCGTATCAACAGTCCAGAATATTACGACTCGCTTGTCGAGTACTTTAAAGCTAAGTATTCAGGTTATCACTTGGATGGTGTCATTGTTACCGATGATAACGCAGCAAATTTCCTTGAATCCATCAGCTCTTTAATTGACCGAAATACACCTGTTGTTGCGGTTGGCATTAATGATACCAGTACCGACATGTACGCGATTACTGACAGAGCAACCGTGCTTCACGAGAATGATCATATCGACATTAACATCGAGTTGATTTCCCAGTTAAGGCCAAACCTTAAGAACCTGTACTTTGTAAATGATTACAGTGTCACTTCTGAGCTAATTCGTAAAGAAGTACAAAAGGTGATGGTTGGTTTTCCCGATATCAATTTGGTTGAAATTCGAAATCAGACCCTTGAAGAGACGAGACAGTACTTAAAAACTATCTCAGTTGATGATGCAGTTCTGCTCAGCCACTACAACACGGAACTCGCACAAGGCGTTTATCACTCTTATCAAGAGATCGCTGAAACCTTGTCAGTATCGAGCGCGGCTCCTGTGTTCGCATTATGGCAGTTCAATATCTTAGGTGACGTGTTGGGCGGTTATGTTAATCACTCACAAAGTATGGGCGAAGAAGCCGTTGATGCGTTAGACAAGTACGTATCGCTTGGTTTCTCTTCACCGTTGGTACCGGGTGACAACATACGTTTCGTATTCAATTATCCGGCGATGAAAAAGTTCGGCATCGGTGATAGTGCGCTACCTGAAGAATCTGTTGTCATCAATGAATCTTCTTCTTTTATTCGTAAGAACTTCCAACTGCTGATGGGCTTGACCATGGTGATTGCGGGCTTAAGCCTGATTATCTTGATGCAGTTCATCACGTTGCGTCAAAAGAAAGAGCTGGCCAAGAAGAACAAACGGATTCTCGCTTTGCAGAAGCAAACACTGAACGTTCAGAAAGACATGATTCATGTATTAGGTGAAGCCATTGAAACGCGATCTGGCGAAACGGGTAATCACGTAAAGCGTGTTGCGAAGTTATCAGCACTTTTGGCGAAACATCGAGGTTTAAGCCACCGTGAAGTAGAAATGCTTGAAATCATCAGTCCGATGCACGATGTAGGTAAAATCTCAGTGCCAGAATCGATTCTCGACAAGCCAGGTAAACTAACGGATGAAGAATGGGAAGTGATGAAGTTGCACACCACGGCAGGCTACAATTTGCTGATCAGTGGAGCGGGTGACATCACTAACTTAGCTGCGATTATCGCCAATGAGCATCACGAGCGATGGGATGGTGAAGGATACCCAAATGGTAAGGCTGCTGATGAAATCCATTTGTTTGCACGCATTACTGCCGTAGCCGATGTTTTCGACGCCTTGTTGAGCGCACGTTGCTATAAAGAGCCGTGGCCGTTAGAAATGGTTGTAGACCTATTTGAACGAGAGTGCGGTCGACAGTTTGATCCTGAGCTTGCCAAGCTATTGCTGGACCATTTACCAGAGTTTGTTGCGATCAGAGATACTTACCCAGATAGTTCCAATTCAGAATCGGCTGCTTTAGCTGCTACTACTCAACAAGCCAACTGTGCGTGATTTTAGCTCATCATAGGGTGAGCTAAACCATTTCTCCCGCCATTCTTTCTACGCGACGTATTCTACCTGTTTATATTTGTGCTTGAGACTAATTATAATTTATAAAATATCGGGCTAAAAACACTATTCATATATCGCTAAGTTAGATGAAAATGCTTAAGCATATTGAATCATAAGGTGATCAGCTGCATATTTTGCAAAGAAAAATAACTAAGTTTAGGTAAAGTGTTAGCTCAATCATGCCGAGCCTGAAGATAACCTTATAGGATAAAGCTTGGATTCAAGGCGAGTGAAATTTCTATGCGGTTGGAACAAACTAAGTGTGTGATTTTTGATTGTGACGGAACGTTAATCGATAGCGAAAGACTGTGCTGCCAAGCTCTAGTGAACGTATTCTCGAGTTTCGGCGCTGATTTAAACGTGAACGACTGTTACGCCCATTTTCAGGGTGGAAAGTTGGCCGATATATTGATGGATACACAAGAACGCCTTGGACTGTCGATATCCGTTGATACGCTTGAACCACTTTACCGCTCAGAACTCGAAGCACTTTTCCAGCGCCATTTGAAACCTATGGACGGCGCTATTGAGCTGATTGAATTTCTAAAACGACAAGATATCGAATTTTGTATCGCTTCAAACGCCCCGAAATCGAGAGTTGAATCATCACTAGCGATGACGGGTATGCTTGATGACTTCAAAGGCAAAGTGTTTTCGGCATTTGATGCTAATAGTTGGAAACCTGAGCCTGATCTGATCATGTATACCGCAATGAATATGGGCTTTTTACCAAACGAATGTATTTATGTTGATGACACGGTGAAAGGTATTGAGGCTGGGGTTCGAGCGGGTATTCAATCTTTTAGACTGCGACCAACGATTGAACATTCACTGAATGATGATCCAGAAGCCGACATAGCAGAGCTAGCGGCTCAGGATATTTACAGTTTGGAAGAAATTTCAGTTTGGATTAATGGCAAGCATTGCTCAATGAACGGTGTACCGAACTCTGGAGTTTTGGTGGGGTAGTACCTATTTGAAGGCTGACTATTTTACTAAATTGTTTGGTGTGGAAACCGCAAGATGCGCACGTAAACTTTTCTCCGCTTTCTGAGAGCAGATATTCGTCGTGTTGGCATAGAGGGCATGTGATGTCTTCGTTGTTTGGTGCTTCTGTATTATTCATTATGTCACCTGCAGCAAGAGGGTAAGCGAAAATAAGACCCGTTTAATTAGATTACTCCTAAGCTCGATTATTAGACAGTTTTGCCCCTTCATAATCTCTCCTTTGCGACTTGCTTCATGGTAATGATATATTAGCCTAGAGAAGGTAGTAACCCTACTGAAATAAGGATTTGAATTGCAATGATAAACACGCCAACGCTACCCGCTAAAAACAACGCTTTGCTTCCGCCTAATACTTGGTAAGTCTCTTGAGTATTTTGTCCATTAACGGCGAAATCAGTGTAACGAACTTTGTAAACCATCACTGTTGGTAACAGGATTGCAAGCACTGCTAGCGCAATTGCTGCGTAACCCAGAGCCATGATAAAGCCTTGTGGGTAGAACAAAGCAAAGCCGAGTGGCGGAACGAAAGTGATCAATGCTGTTTTGACACGCTTAGCGCTGCCTAGTTTATTGCTCAATGAATCGCCCATGAATTCGAATAGGCCCAAGCTCACGCCAATAAATGAGGTTAACAGTGCAAGATCGGCAAACACACCAACGATCACGCTAAGGTTAGATTGATGAACTGTTTGTGACAGTGAGACTAACAGTGCGCCCAAGCTGGTGTCTGACAATAGCTGTTCTTGGCTAATTACACCTAAAGTCACGCTCTGCCAGAAAACATAGATGACCAAAGGCAATGCTGAACCAATAATCATGACCTTACGTAACGAACGGACGTCACCATCTAGGTATCGAACAATCGAAGGGATGCTGCCGTGGAAACCAAAAGAGGTAAACACAACCGGAATCGCCGCAACAATCAGGCCTTGCTGCAAAGGCATGCTCATTAGGTACTGAGAAGTAATGTTAGGTGCTAGAAAGCTAAGAACTAAAACCATCGCGATTAGCTTTAAGCCAAACAAAACGCGGTTAACTTTATCAACACTGTGTGTACCAATCGTCACAACACCGGCAACTAACAGAGTAAATATGAGGGTTGTGATTTGGCCGTTGAGTTCAATGCCTGCAATATCCGAAATACGTTGGTTGAATTGAGCACCACCGCCCGCAATGTAGGCAGCACATAAAGCGTAAAACAGAAACATAACGGCGAAGCTCGCAATCCACTTTCCTTTGTTCCCTAAAATTGTGTGAGCTAAAGTGTGTAGGGTTGCGTCCGATTCTGCGAATTGATGAAGCTCTACCATTAATAAAGCGGTAAAGGCCATTAATGCCCAAAGACATAGCATTAAGAAAAGCGAAGTTGAGAAGCCAATACCTGCAGAAGCAAGTGGAAGAGCGAGCATGCCAGCACCAATAGTGGTGCCTGCAATGATCAAAGTACTACCAAAAACCTTTGATTTATTCATTGTATATAATTATTTACGTTAGGGTGTGTTTTCATTGTAATTCTTCTAGCTTAAGAGCATAAACCCAAAGAATATCTCGATTTTGAAGTATTCTGATTGAGTTTAATTCCAAATGCAATCTCTAATGTAATTAAAAACATCCACTGTAAATTAATATTTACAATAATGGATGGCGGGGTATCAAAAATGCCTAAGCAAACGTTTGACCATGATCTGCTTCAAAATTTGTAGAGTAATTTGTTGTACTTGGTGTAAGGTAGCAGTACATATGTCGTTCGCGTATACCCCTTTAACGTAAATAAGCGTTAATGATCGCGAGTAGCTTCAAGCTATAAATCTGGAATGGGTAGAGTAGAGTGCGTTCATCAAAGTGACATAATATAAGTCCAAGATGGTGTACTAGTTAACAGGACATTATGTCCACATCAAGGAATAGAGGGGGCACTATGAGTGACCAATCTTATAATGACGAAAGTCTTGAGTTGTTAGATGCTATGGAAATTGGCATTGATTTATCTGACTATGAACAAACAGTTAAACAATTAGCAGAAGAACTTTTTAAGTCTTCGAACTAAGCTTTTAAATTTTTAACTTGAGCTTTTTAAGCAAAAGTACTTAAACGAAAGCTTCCTGAGCTAAAGTTTTTTGTAGTTCAACGTTCTCAAATTAGACAATTCTTAAACTGAGCAAATCTCATTCGCTCACACGTCATATCAAAACTATCCTCATTAAAGTTCGCGAAGATAAACGAGTACGTTTACCATGTTACTTAGTTCTCGATACTTTAATGAGGTTCAATGAACTTTCTCGCACACCTACACATCGCTCAACACTGCAACAGTAACTTAGCCGGTAACCTGTTAGGTGACTTCGTTAAAGGTGACCCGACTAAACACTATTCAGATTCGCTCTCTAACGGGATAAGACTTCATCGATTCGTCGATAGCTATACCGACCGTCATGATGTGTCTCGCTCTGCAAAATCTCTGTTTTCAGATCAAACAAAGCGCTTTGCTCCTATCGCGCTCGATGTCTTCTGGGATCACTGCTTGGCCAATCATTGGGGGCAGTTCTCGACACAATCGTTAGAGCACTTTTGTTCAGACAGCCATCAGCAGATTTTCGAACATCAAGAGTCTCACTGGCCTGAAAACTTCGTTACTATTCATCAGAAGATGGCAGAACAGCGGTGGTTGGAAAGCTATCAAGACATGTCTTCCATTGAGTTGGTATTAAAGCGAATGGCTTTAAGAAGGCCTAAGCTAAGCATGCTCAAAAACTGTTACGACGACCTAGAACGCCACTATGATAAGTTGCAGTGTCACTTTAATGAGCTGTATCCAAGCGTTTTAAAAGAAGCAAACCAGTTTAGTGCGCTTCAATTGACGAAAAATCAAAAGGAAAGGTAAACAGCGTAATGCAGGTTTGCTACAATCCGCGCCTATTTAATCTTTGAGCATCATACTATGTCTGAACCTACTAAATCTTTTAACCAACTTGGATTGTCTGACCAACTGCTTACAACACTCACCGAGCTTAACTTTACGGCTCCAACCAGTGTTCAAGAGCAAGCGATTCCATTGGTGCTAGAAGGCAAAGATGTATTGGCTGGTGCGCAAACGGGTACAGGTAAAACCGCAGCTTTTGGTTTGCCGATTATTCAAAGATTAATCGAGACTAAAGATAACGTTATCCCAAACCCCAAGTTAGTCCGCGCCCTTGTATTAGTGCCAACGCGTGAATTAGCACAACAAGTATTTGATAACGTAACCAGTTACGCGAAAGGTACCGACATTAAAGTGGTTGTCGCTTACGGCGGCGTTAGCATGAAGGTGCAAACGGATAACCTACGTGGAGGTGCAGATATCTTAGTGGCAACGCCTGGTCGTCTTATCGACCACATGTTCACTAAGAACATCATACTGAGCCACACTGAAGTGTTGGTGCTTGATGAAGCGGATCGCATGTTGGACATGGGTTTCATGCCAGACATCAAGCGCATTCTTTCACGCATGAATGAAGTACGTCAGACTCTGTTCTTCTCTGCGACATTCGATAATAAAATAAAAGCGCTTGCACATCGTATGATGCAGTCGCCAAGTGAAATTCAAGTGACGCCAAAAAACAGCACCGCGGACACGGTTACCCAGATGGTTTACCCAGTTGATAAATCACGTAAGAGTGAACTGCTGGCTTACTTGATCGGTTCAAAGAACTGGCAACAAGTGTTGGTCTTCACTAAAACTAAACAGGGCACTGATGCACTAGTTAAAGAGCTTAAGCTAGACGGCATTAAAGCGGCGTCAATCAATGGTGATAAGAGCCAAGGTGCGCGCCAAAAAGCATTGGACGATTTTAAATCAGGCAAGGTTCGCGCGTTGATTGCGACTGACGTTGCAGCTCGTGGTATCGATATTCAACAGCTGGAACAAGTTGTGAACTATGATATGCCATTCAAAGCAGAAGATTACGTTCACCGTATTGGACGTACAGGCCGCGCAGGCAACAGCGGTTTAGCAATTTCTTTGATGAGTCAGGATGAAGCTTACCTACTGGGTGACATTGAACGATTGCTGGATACGCGCCTGCCTCAAGAGTGGCTAGAGGGTTTTGAACCAAGCCTTGAAAAAGATGTGACTCCCGACCGTGGTGGTCGCAGTAAGAGTCGTTCATCGGAGAAACGTAAGATGAAAGCCAAGCTTAAAATCCACCAAAACCGCGGTAAAGCACGTCGCTAATAAGCTGACATAAAGAACTCGATTAAAGATCTATACATATAAAAACGCGCCGTTACAGTTGGTTCTGTAACGGCGCGTTTTTATATTAAGTCAATTAATTTACGATCAGGACGGACAAAAGTATTCGATTAATGGTGTTCTTGATTGCACTTCCACACGCAAGGGACTTCATAAATTAGCTCTTCAATCGAGCTTGGATTCAAGACCCATTCTTCACTGATATTGAACGTACTGATCATTTGCTTGTTGAACAATTGCCAATGTTTTAACAATGCTTCTTCAGGCGTCGATTGCATGTCGCCTTCATTCCACGTGCTTTCCATGAAAGGGGTTAGGCATACCGCTCCGTGCGCATACATGATCATTTGCCATTTAATTTCATAAATGTTGATCAAGTTATCTGGGTTCGCATCATTATATTCTTCTGCCAACATATTAATTTCTTTTTCGACATCACCAACATTGTCGATAAAGTAATCGACCAAGTTGTCTTTTTGGCGAACAGAGTCAGTGATAAGTTGCATCGGTTTGCGAGAGTGAATCATGTTGCTAAAGAGACGCATACTAAATAAATAGATAGTAATGTTTGGCGCAATGCCTTTTGGTAACTCTTCCACTATCTTAGCAATGTAAGACTGAAAATATTCATGTAAACAGTCACTTATAGCATGCCAGATTTTTTCTTTGCTACCAAAGTGATGGCGGATAAGGCTATGCGAGACGCTTGCTTTTTCGCTGATATTTCGCAGCGAAACGCTATCATAACCATGCTCACAGAACATATCCGCAGCAACACTCATGATCAAAAATCGAGTCTCTTCGGCGTCTTTTGCGCTTCTTCTACCTTGTTTCTTTTCTGTCATCTTCTTTTCACACATTTACCTGATTACCACATTCTACACTGTTTTCCTTAAAATAAAAAATACTGCACATGTGGAAAGTAAAGCTTGAGAATTCTTTAATATTAAATATACTGCCCATCTGTGTAATAAATCATAATAATTAAATGGAGATGCATCATGCAGTCCAATTTGTCTATTCAAGCCAAGACGGGCAAGCAGATAGGAGTGGCGTTTGCTGCACTATTACTCGCAAGCTCTTTGACCGGATGTAACAAGGTTCAGTCAGAAGAAACGGTTCAAGTTGTTAAGCCAGTAAAGCTGTTTGAGATCCCTCAGCAGATGGATATCGAGCTTGATAGCTTTATCGCAAAAGTGGACGCGACCGACCGTGCCGCGCTTTCTTTCCAAGTGGGCGGAGATATTGAAACGTTTTCTGTACGTATGGGACAAGAGGTGAAGAAAGGCCAAGTACTCGCTGTGCTAGATGCAACGGACTACCGTATCGCGGTTGATGCAGCACAAGCAAAATTCGATTTGGCGAACAGCCAATACAAACAAGCGTCTGAGCTGTACTCGAAGAAGCTTGTAAGCTCGGATTACTACGACCAAGCCGTAAACACCTTTACTGCCGCTGAAGTTGAGTTGGACCAAGCACAAACAAACCTTGGTTACACCACATTAGTTGCTCCATTCGATGGCGTGGTATCGATGGTGTTTGGTAAGCAATATCAGTTAATCGCTGAAAAGCAGCCGGTTCTTAATATTTTAAATCACAGCGAGATGGATGTGACTTTCTCCATTCCTGTGTCAAAGCTTGAAGACCGTTCTATTCAAGACCTGACCAACTCAAACATGTGGGTTGTGATGGATAGCCACCGCGGCATTCGTATCCCAACACGTTTTAAAGAGATCTCAACGCAACCAGACGAAGACACCAATAGCTACCAAGCGGTTGTGTCTATCGAGAAACCTGAAGGTATTAATCTGCTTTCTGGTATGACGGCACAAGTTGAAGTTCAGAAAAACCGATCGGACAACGGTATTGGCATTGTTGATTCAGCTTGGTTAAGCAAAGAAGCAGACCAGGGTGAACTATGGCGCTACAACCCAGAGTCTCAATTGATTTCTAAAGTACAAGTCACCCTTGATGGGCAAGGCAAGGTTATTGAAGGCTTGTCTTCTGGCGACCTGATCGTAGAAGCGGGTGTCGATGTGTTATCTGATGGGCAACAAGTAAAAGCTTGGTTACGTGAGGGCGGTATTTAATGAACCTTTCCAAATTATCAGTTGTGGTTGTCTCTGTGTTATTGCTTCAAGCTTGTAACAATGGAACCGGCCACCGTGAGCAACCTTCACTTTTGGTTTCAACCTTTGAGGTTGGCGCACCACTGACTGACCAATTCAGAAGTTTTAACGGACAGGTGATCCCTGCGGAACTTACACCATTGGCATTTAAGCTTGCTGGTGAGATTCAACAAGTATTGGTTGAAGCTGGTGACAACGTAGAAAAAGGCCAGCTATTGGCGACCTTAGACAACGCAACATACCTTCAAGATCTGACAGACGCTAAATCTCAATTCAAATTAGCGAGCAAGCAACTGGCGCGTGGTTCTGAGATGTTTGATAGCAAGATGTTGTCGCAATCGGAACACGATCAACTGACCGCTAACTATAAACTGGCTTCGGCTAATTTGGCTGCGGCAGAACGTAAGCTGAGTTACACAGAGCTTTTAGCCCCATTTTCGGGAACGGTTTCAACCGTCGATAAGCAACGTTTTGAGAACACCACACCGGGCGAAACGTTGCTCAGTGTGTACCAGAACGACAAGGTGTATGTGCGAATTCAAGTATCAGATTCGATCTTAGCGTCTATCAGCCCAGACATGCGTTCGAACAGCTATCGACCTGACGCAACCTTTGGCGGTCACTCTGGAAAATACCCTCTGACTTACCTAGAGCACACCAGTGAACTGCACCCGCAATCTCGCACTTACGAGTTTTGGATGCAGATGCAACAACCTGAAAGTGAAATTCTGCCGGGTACGAGCGTTACGGTAAATGTGGATATGGCGAAAGCCGGCTTGAGTGATGTTCAAGGTTATCAGTTACCGATGACGACACTACAAGCGGGTGCTGAAGCGAACCAATTTTACGTGTGGAAAATGGAAGACGGCCAAGCATTCAAAAGCGAAGTGGAAGTCGACAAGATCAGCGGCCAAGGCGCACTTATTGCTCATGGCGTTGAACAAGGTGAGCTACTTGTAAATTCAAATCTAAGAAAACTCCGTGACGGAATCAAATTGTCAGGAAAAGCAGAATGAACATTGCAGAATATTCAATAAAGAACAAAGTAATCAGCTGGCTGTTTCTAGTCATTTTGGCCATTGGCGGTGTGACGTCTTTTGGTAATCTATCCCGTTTAGAAGACCCAGCTTTTACCATTAAAGATGCAATGATTATTTCAACTTACCCTGGCGCTACGTCAATGGAAGTTGAGGAAGAACTGACTTACCCCCTTGAGAAAGAGATAAGACAGCTCCCTTATATCGACAAGATCACTTCGACCTCGTCGAATGGCATGTCCCAAATTATGGTCAGCATGAAGATGGACTACGGTCCAGACGAGCTACCGCAAATCTGGGATGAAATGCGTCGTAAAATCAACGATCTACAGCCAACACTACCAAGTGGTGTTAACTCCGTTCAGATCATTGATGATTTTGGTGATGTATTTGGTGTCATGATCATGCTGACGGGAGACGGCTACGATTACGTTGAGCTGAAACAGTACGCAGATTACCTAACACGTGAAATCGAATTGGTCGATGGTGTCGGCAAAGTAAGTATTGCGGGTGACCAACAAGAGCAATTGTTTGTTGAGATGTCACTTGAGCGTTTAGCGGCACTGAACCTAGATATGTCGATGGTAACGTCACTGTTAGTACAACAAAACAGTGTGGTATCGGCAGGCGAGGTAATGTTGAATGGCCAAAGCCTAACAATCAAACCTAACGGTACGCTGAGCACAGTTGAAGAGCTAGAAAACCTAATCATTCATGGTCGTGACACTGGCAACTTGATCCGTTTGAAAGATGTCGCTGAGGTCACTCGCGGTATCCAAGAAAAACCGGGCAATGTATTAACTTACAACGGCAAGCCAGCAATTAACCTGGGTATTGCGTTCTCTTCAGGCGTAAACGTCGTCGAAATTGGTAACGCGTTAGATGCCGAACTGGATCGTTTAGAAAGCATTAAGCCTGCCGGTGTAGAGCTGAACTACTTCTACAACCAAGCGCAAGAAGTAGACAAATCAGTGGCTGACTTCCTAATCAGCCTAGTAGAAGCCGTTGCTATTGTTATCATCGTACTGCTTTTTGCAATGGGCTTACGCAGTGGTTTGATTATTGGTTTAGTACTGCTACTGACCGTATTCGGTACGTTCATTCTTATGGACTACAACGATGTCGAGCTGCACCGTATCTCACTGGGTGCTTTGATTATCGCGCTCGGTATGCTGGTGGACAACGCGATTGTAGTCGTTGAAGGTATTCTAGTTGGCTTGAAGAAAGGAAAGACTAAGCTTCAAGCAGCAAAAGACATCGTGACACAAACTCAATGGCCACTATTGGGTGCGACCATTATTGCTATTACCGCTTTTGCACCTATCGGCTTGTCGAAAGATGCAACGGGCGAGTTCATGGGCTCATTGTTCTGGGTATTGTGTTTCTCGCTATTCTTGAGTTGGGTAACGGCGCTAACACTGACGCCATTCCTTGCTGAGATGCTGCTTAAAGAAGAAGATAAAGTCGATGAGAACGAAGACCCATACAAAGGTATTCTATTCGTTGTATTCGGTGCGTCTCTGAAATTTGCATTGCGTTTTAGATGGTTAACTGTGGTTAGCATGATCGTGTTGCTCGCCGTGTCTGTTGTTGGTTTTGGTAAGGTGAAGCAACAGTTCTTCCCGCCATCAAATACTCCGATGTTTTACGTAGACATGTGGATGCCAGAAGGTACGGATGTACGTGAAACGATCAAGCAGACTGAAAAGGTTGAGAGCTACATTCGTCAAGAAGACGACGTAGAGTTTGTAACCACAACGGTTGGGCAGGGCATGCAACGTTTCGCGTTGACATACCAACCAGAGAAAAGCTACGAAGCGTACAGCCAGTTACAAGTAAGAACCACTGACCGTGACACCATGTTTAAGGTTCTAGCTGAGTTGGACAAAGACTTAGCGAACGAATTTGAGCAACCAACGTTCCAGTTCAAACTGATTGAATTCGGCCCGTCACCGGCTTCAAAGATAGAAGCGCGTATTATCGGTGCGGACCCTCAAGTATTGCGTAGTATTGCAGTTGAAGTCGAAGACGTCTTACTTGCCGATCCAGGCTCACGAAATGTTCGTCACGACTGGCGTGAACGCACTAAAGAACTAGTGCCACTGTTTAACGAATCAAAGGCACGTCGCCTTGGCATATCAAAAACTGATTTGTCTGAGACGTTACAAATGGCGTTCGGCGGTTACAACATCGGTTTACTGCGTGATGGTACTCATATGTTACCTATCGTTGCGCGTTTGCCAGAAGAAGAGCGTTTTGACTTTGAATCACTGAACAATGTGAAGATTTGGAGCCCATCGCTACAAACTTACATTCCGGTTGAGCAAGTGATTGATGGTGTCGAGCTTCAATGGTCTGAACCTCTGATTCAACGTCGTGATAGAAAGCGTACGTTAACCGTGCTGGCTGACCACGATGTATTGGGTGATGAAACGCCAGCGAGCTTGTTTGCTCGTGTTAAACCAAAGATAGAAGCATTGGATCTACCAGAAGGCTACAGCATCAGTTGGGGCGGCGAATACGAAAGCTCTAAAGATGCACAGGAGTCTCTATTTGGTTCACTGCCAATGGGTTACTTGTTGATGTTTATCATCACTATGCTTCTGTTTAACTCGCTGCGTAAGCCACTTGTGATTTGGTTTACGGTACCACTCTCTATCATTGGTGTTTCGATTGGTCTGCTAGGGACTAATATGCCATTCAGCTTCACGGCGTTCTTGGGCTTGCTAAGTCTAAGCGGCATGATTTTGAAAAACGGTATTGTGTTGCTTGACCAAATAAACACTGAGCTTTCAACAGGTAAAGACCCATACTTAGCGGTTGTCGACAGTGCGATTAGTCGTGTACGACCGGTATCTATGGCAGCTTTGACGACTATC
The DNA here is from genome assembly GCF_900382755.1 of Vibrio sp. Evd11. Lineage (NCBI taxonomy): Bacteria > Pseudomonadati > Pseudomonadota > Gammaproteobacteria > Vibrionales > Vibrionaceae > Vibrio > Vibrio sp. Evd11. Next base: position 11,839 of record NZ_OSDX01000035.1, on the reverse strand, counting down.
TTGGGTATGATTCCCTTGGTATTCGATGCATTTTTCGGCTCGATGGCGATTACCATCATGGCAGGCTTAGGCTTTGCTACAGTACTAACGCTAATAGTAGTACCAGTGATGTTCGCTATTCTATATAGAATCAAACCGTCCACTGCGGGTTATTAGGGAATGATATAAAACAGATTCTTTTAAGCCAGCCCAGTCAATGTTGACTGGGCTTTTTTATGGGTGTGATTTGGTCTACAAGGTCAGCGGCTTCAGGAAGAACAGGGGGCAGTTTTAGATTGCGAGGCGTAGATCTAATTCAATCGGCTTTGGCATCGCCAAGTGATAACCTTGATACATATCGAAGCCTAAGCTTTGCATTGCTGCGAGCTGTTGCTGGGTTTCGATACCTTCGATTACGGTCTTAGCACCAATTTGATTAGCAAGATCGAGAACCAACTCCATTTCGCTTGTATCGCCTTGTTCAAAATCCAACATGACAGAGCGATCTATCTTGATGATATGCGGGTTGATATGACGAACACGCTGCTCTGTTGACGCTTGAGTACCAAAATCATCAACAGCAATTTGAAAACCATTTTCAGCTAGAGAGTGGGCTGCATCTTTCAAACGCTCTTCACTCTCGGCATTCAGTTCCACCAATTCCATCACGATTTTTTCACATGAAAGGTTGAGTTCATGAAGGCGTTTAGCCAACAGGCTGTCGCTCACTTTCTCTGCAGCAAACAATTCACCAACGTTTGGAAGAACATTCAAAAACAAGTGTAAATGGCGGATATTCGATTGTGCGAAGTTACGGATATGGATAGCGCGACTCAGCCTTTCTACATTGATCTTGTCAGTGCACAAGGTATCGTCGGAATGGAAGAAGTGATCAGGACGAACAACATCCCCTTTGCTATTCGAAATACGCACCAAAGCCTCAACGCCTATCTGAGTCATTGAACTGTCAAATATAGGTTGATAGACACTTCTCAGTGTTAGGTCTTGATATTTCGCAATAAACTGCATATCGGCATCCACAGATATACAGCTAATAAATTCACTTCTGTCTGATAAAATCATAGTCGCTAATAAAGGTGTTTATTTAATGACGAAAATATACGTCATGGCTGTCACAATACTGACAGGTGTAAGTAAATTGTCAATTAATAAAAATTCATTTATAGGGTCAATATTTAAATAAATATAATTAACGAAAAATCAGCATGATAAATGACATTGACCATTAAATTTACTTATCATTCACTGTGTTTGATAGCTGCTGTGAATTTAATGGCTAAGTAACGTCTCTCATATTAACCCCAGCCAATATAAGGCTAGAACGCTGATACACCAGAGAAAAGTAGGGTTAAAGGCTTAGGTTGTGGGGGAATGTCAAAGTTACAAAATGGAGAGAGTAAGCGAGTTACATAGAAATGATATCTATCTCTCAAAATCGAGACGGCGAGTAGAACAACTATTAATAATTAAAACAGAAGGTTCGAATAATTAATGAACAGGGAATGAGTTATCTTTTATAAAATATTGGGATGAAGGTCTAACAATTTACTTTCAATATTGAATGAAAAAGTTGACCCGTATTATCACTGCCATTGAAGTACCGCATAAAGTTGCAGGTATTTACGAACCAATTGTTGATTTCCTGACCGTTTGAGTGGGTGCCCGAATTTAATAAAGCAAGGGCTGATTCTGAAGTTATTATTTAAATCGGAAGCGAATTGAGAATCACTCTCTCTTAGAGTGATGCCTTGCTGACTGTATTCCGTCATCTCGTCTGGGAGCTCTCCCATCCACCAATGTAACAATTCACTACTGTTTTTACTTCGGCTTATCCAATGGTCGGAGACAATGATCAAAACGTCATTTGGCTGAATGGCAAATCCATACTCTTGCTGCCAGTTATGAATGTCTAGCATCAACTTTTTACGACAGGTTTTTCCTGCGCTTACCATATGATGGCTGATCATCCAAACGGTACCGATTTCAGAAGAGATTCGGAAGTGGCGGGGCGTTTCTCGAGAGGAGAGCATTTCAAGTGGGCTAATGTTACTCGCATGATTAAAGCTTACGAAGGTGTGTTCCATTCGTCGGGCAAAGGCTTTACCGATGTGATGCTCACTGATCCCTTGGTTGTGCACCGTAGGATAATGACGCTCACAGAGTTTTAGACAATCGTCTTGAAACTGATTGACGCTTTTAATCACGAGATCTAATAACAATGAAGTCCCTTATACACAGTTACTATCTTATTGATGGGCAATAGTACGGTAATTGATGTGTCATTACCTATCGCCAAAGTGCGAGTTCTTGATCCCTCTATCAAAATTAGCGATTGCGGAGCGATTTTATGGATAGCACTGGCACTTCACTGGTCTGTATTCTAAATTATGAGGAATTCTAATTAGTTAGAAGGATTAAGCTTAGTTAGCAAAGCTACTGGTGGCTAGCTTAATCTTAGTCAGCTAATCACAATTGATCTACTTACTCTTTATTTGGAAACATTCATGACCATTCAATTAGATTCGAAACAAAAGTCTGAACTCACTCATACGCTTCAAAAGTACCTTCAAGATGAACTCGATGTGGAACTTGGTCAGTTCGACACGGAATTCTTGGTCGACTTCATAAGCAAAAAGTTTGGTGCTGTTTACTACAACAAGGGGATAGAAGACGCGCAAAAAGTGATGGAACGTAAAATGTTAGACATCTCAGATGAGCTTTACGAGATCGAACAAATCGTTGAAATCTAACGTTTAGCCCAAACTTGTTCAAATAATTTGAATAACTCGTTTAATTTGAAATGATGTTACCAATGTAAAGCTTGGTAAATAATATGTTACACAAACTTGGTGTAGGGTACGCTTTTCAAAACTACACTACTCGTTAACATTCGGAACAGATTCATGGACAACAACGTTAGAAATTACAACCCTTTAGCAAGAGCGATGCATTGGATTTCAGCACTCGCGATTTTTGGCTTATTTGGTGTAGGCCTGTGGATGGTTGATCTTTCATATTACAGCGAGTGGTACAAAACAGCGCCAGACTACCACCGTTCGGTAGGCATTCTTTTGGCTGCCGTTACCATTATCCGCTTGCTTTGGAAGCTAGTTACCGCGTCACCTAAGGTGGAAGGGAAAAGCTATGAAGTTGCAGCAGCGAAGATTGCTCACGGCTTTATGTACATTAACTTAGCGGTTTTATTTATTTCAGGTTATTTGATTTCGACATCAGATGGCCGTGGGATCGAGGTATTCAATTGGTTCACTGTACCAAGTATGGGTGAACTATTTGCAAACCAATCTGATCTCGCAGGAACGGTTCACTACTATGCTGCATGGGTACTGATCATTATGGCATCAGTGCACGCCTTAGCGGCGATAAAACACCACGTTATCGACAAAGACGATACGCTACGAAAAATGATAGGAGCTTCAAAATGAAAAAGTCAATTATCGCTACAGGATTAGCATTTGCTATGGCAATGCCTTTCGCTGCGAACGCCGCTGATTACGTGATTGATACAAAAGGAGCGCATGCTTCAGTTAACTTTAAAGTTAGCCACCTAGGTTACAGCTTTATCCAAGGTCGTTTTAACACATTCTCAGGTGACTTCTCATTTGATGAGAGCAACGTTGAAGCATCGAAAGTGAACGTAACGATTGATACGACAAGCCTTGATTCAAACCACGCAGAACGTGATAAGCACATCCGTAGCTCTGACTTCATTGATACAAGCAAATTCTCAGATGCAACATTCAACAGCACAAAAGTAGTTGATAAAGGCGAAGGCAAACTTGAAGTAATGGGTGACCTTAAACTTCACGGTGTAACTAAGCCTATCGTTATCGAAGCTGAATTCATCGGTGCTGGTCAAGACCCATGGGGTGGTGAGCGTGCTGGTTTCGTTGGCACAACTCGTCTAGAACTTGCTGACTTCAACATTCCAGTAATGGGCGCTTCAAGCTATGTAGATATGGATCTGCACGTTGAAGGTGTAAAGAAGTAATCTAGCTATCAATAATCGCTGACTGGTATCAACATTTTTAGACACATCAAAAGTTTGGTCGATATCAACTAGCAGGTTAGTTAGAAAAAGAACAAGTAGCTAAAAATAGAGAAAGGCGCAAAGTAATGACTTTGCGCCTTTTTTATTGAGGTAAATGACCACGCGTTTAGATCTGTTTTGTGTCAAATCTTGAGTTGCGTTTTAAGCCTCCATTTACTTCTAGCCAGTCAACGTTGCCATGACTGAGTTATCTAGCTGAACGACTAATCCCTAATAGTTCAGCTTTAGATTAGTTAATCTGTTTCTGGTGAAATATTTACTTTACAAACAATCGCCAGTTAAGCCGTTTCTAGTTCAGCTTTTGGAACCACGTTTAGGCGGTCGCCGTAGATTGGACGTAACGCTTGCATCACTTCTGTGCGAGTCAGCACGCCGACCATTACGCCATTTTCTAGCACTGGAAGCATATGTGGTTGGCTTACTTTCATTGCTTTTGCACGTTCTTCTAAAGAAAGAGAAGTCAGGCGAGTGGCGTAGCCCATGCTTGTGGTCGGGTACAGTTGCTCTTTGTCGATGCATAGGAACTCAGTAACATCGACCAGCTTGTCGTTTGCATCAATAGCCACAACGTCACGGCTCATTAGGTCTACCACTTTCTGACCTTTAGTCGGGATGTAGTCTTGGCACCAAAGATCAACCATTACGTCGTGAACAGATAAGATACCCACTAGTCGGCCTTCAACATCACACACAGGAGCGCTAACAAGGTGAGCGTCTAAAAGTGAATCAATTGCAACTGATGTAGGCATTTCTACGCTTAGTGTAATTGGTTGAGTGTTCATGATTTGCTTGATAGTTGTTGTAGTGTTCATAGTGATTTCCTTAACTGACGTAATTTCTGTTGTTTGAGTTATTGCTGTAATTTTTGCTGCTTTTAGTTGTGGGCGACGGTAGATGCTCCAATTGGCTAAGCCGACCAATACCGAACCACCTACGATGTTGCCGATTGTCACTGGTATTAAGTTTGCGGTGACAAATTTCATGACGTTTAAGTCTGCATACTGCGCTGGTGTTGCGCCTATTTGCATCCAGAAGCTTTCTGGTGCGAATGCTTGAATAGTGATGCCTAGCGGAACCATGAACATATTCGCCACACAGTGTTCAAAGCCTGAGCTAACGAACATTGCAACGGGTAACACGGTCATCATTGCTTTAGTCATGGCGTTAGCAGAGCTGAACGTTAACCAAATTGCTAAACACACCAACAAGTTACAAAGCACACCCAAAGCAAACGCTTGAACAGGGCTGTGGTGTAGCTTGTGTTGAGCAATGTTTAGAGCGTTTAAACCCCATTGGCCACCATCTAATTGATATAAGCCTGCTGCGCTTACCAAAGCCAAAAGGAACATGGCTCCGATAAAGTTACCGACGTAAACCTTGCCCCAGATAGACAGCATCTTAGTGAAGGTTATTTGCTTGTTAGCCCATGAGATGCTTGATAACACTGAGCTGGTAAACAGCTCGCCACCGCAAATTACAATCAGGATTAACCCCATGCTGAATGCAAGACCGCCGGCTAAACGACTCAATCCCCACCCAGCATCAGCGCTACCTGTGGTTACCGTGATGTAGAATAAAAAAGCAAGCCCGATGAATGCGCCAGCCATGATTGCCAAACTCAATGTCATGCTGCTGGTTTTATTTGCTTTGCTTAATGCAAACTTCTCGGCTTCCGCCATCATTTCTGTTGGCGAGAACAGTTGCTGATTTTCAGAAGTGCTGGTTGCCATATCCCCCCCTTGAACAATCCGTCATGTGTAATTCCTAGTGTTAATGACTTGGTTAATCCGTAATGGTTAATCAGTAATGTTTTGCAGGGCTCGTTTGTGTCCTGCCATTCCAGATTAGGGGGTTGAGGGGTAGAGGTAAAATTGATAATTTTTAGAAACCACATCAAAATTATTGATATAGATTTGGTTACGCGTAGAATGAAATCAATTGCTCATCGGCTTAACAAAAAACGAGCAGCAGGACGTAAGTTATTAAAAGAATTAAGGATGAATTTTGCGTTATTCATTAAAACAACTCGCGGTATTTGATGCAGTGGCAGATTCCGGGAGTGTTAGTCAGGCAGCAGACAAATTGGCGTTGACTCAATCAGCGACAAGTATGTCTCTTGCACAGTTGGAAAAAATGCTCGGCAGGCCCTTGTTTGAAAGGCAGGGCAAGCAAATGGCCCTCACTCATTGGGGCATGTGGCTAAGGCCAAAAGCAAAGCGTTTACTGCAAGATGCGCAGCAAATTGAGATGGGTTTTTATGAGCAGCATTTACTAAGTGGAGAGCTCAAACTCGGTGCTAGCCAAACCCCGGCAGAACACCTAGTTCCAGACCTCATCAGTATTATTGATAACGACTTTCCTGAGATGCGAATCTCGCTTGGCGTGCAAAGTACCGATGCAGTCATTGATGGCGTACTAGATTATAAATACGACTTAGGCGTTATCGAAGGTCGCTGTGACGACAGTCGAGTTAACCAAGAAGTGTGGTGTACCGACCATTTAACGGTCGTTGCATCAGCACATCACCCATTCGCGAAGCGTGAACGTGTGAGTTTGGCTCAGTTAGAGCAAGCGAAGTGGGTATTGCGCGAACATGGCTCTGGTACGCGCAAAGTTTTTGATAGCTCTATTCATCATTTAATTGGTGATCTTGATGTTTGGCGAGAGTATGAACACGTTCCTGTTTTAAGAAGTTTGGTTGCAAACGGCCCATATTTAACGTGTCTACCTTATCTCGATGTCGAGCAGTTTGTTGAATCAGGCCAACTTGTTACCTTGAATGTGCCAGAGCTTGAAATGGAGCGCACGCTTTCGTTTATTTGGCGTGCTGATATGGCTGAAAACCCACTTGCTGAGTGTATCAAGCGAGAAGGTAAGCGCATGATGAAAGGCAAACCGTCGGTTTTATAAGGTGGATTTGATAAAATACTGATAACTTAATGTGTTGAATAAGCGATTTCGGTCTCTATCTGATGATAAATGCACATCGGCGTACATTATTAATGTGATCATGATCGGCTAAAAGAAGGCGTTCTTCCCATAATATGCTTACTTGATTTTAAGTGAGGCTAAATCCGGTTGCGATGAATTGCGTAATTAGGCTTTAGAAATAGTATGAGTACATTAGTCGCGATATCATTAACAACAGGTATTTTGTCAGGTCTATGGGGATGGATAGCTATCTCTTTCGGCTTACTGTCATGGGCCGGTTTCTTAGGTTGCACCAGTTATTTTGCTTCGCCAACAGGCGGTGTTAAAGGATTAGCAGGTAGCTTACTGACCAACATGACGGGCGTATTCTGGGCAATGGTGATTATCGAAAGCTCAACCTTCGCAGGGTTAGAGATTCTAGGCTATGTGATTACTGCTATTGTGGCTTTCTTCATGTGTATTCAAGCGAAACAAGCGTGGCTAGGTTATATCCCTGGAACCTTTATTGGTTGCTGTGCGACGTTTGCGGCAGGTGGCGATTGGCAACTTGTCGTGCCATCTTTACTGCTTGGTGGTGTCTTCGGATACTTGATGAAAGCAACGGGGCTATGGCTTCACGAAAAATCGACCCAATCTTCGGAAGCGGTTGAACAACACGCTAAGCAAGTTAAGGCTTAATTCGTTAACCTTAGTTTAGTCACTGTGAACTCTTGCAAGATAACCCCCAATTAATTTGTATATCGATTTATACAGGCACACCACTTGGTGTGCCTTTTTTGGTTTAGGTTTAGGTAATCAGTTAAAAAACTTATCTGCAGAAGAACCAATAGCACCTATCAATTAATTAAAGCGCTTAGGTGTTGCCGTTTGCCATGGTGATAACACGTTTTAACGTCCACCTTAGTAACAGCGGAATGCAGTCTTGTCCCTGATTCTCGCAGTGAGAAACGATCGCGAGTGCAAGGTCGGGTTTTGCGTGCTTCTTAAGAACCTTAGCCACCACTTTCTTCGGAGGGATAGGGTGATCGTAAGGAATCTTAACCATATCTCGGAAAAAGTTTTCGAAGCCATTCATATACAAGTAATGTTCAATATCTTTATCGGGCAGTTCAGTAAGGCGATGTCTTTCCTGATCATTACCAAGCTTAGATAACACAGTCGCAGCATACTTCTTACCAGCAGCGTCTCCGTCAGTCACCACGTGCCAATCGATGCCAAACTCTTGTGCTACTTTAATGAGCGCTTTAAGACCAGACTGCGCGAACTCGATAATTTGCACACCTTCTGCAGCAAGGTTATAGCCACACTGGTTGGCTAACTCATTAAACAACCAAACCTCGGTTTCACCTTCCACTAATAACCAACAACGAGCATACAGAGCCCCTGAACGATGGAAGCGAATGTGGAAACCAATGCGTCTTAACTCATCTTTACTGAAATGGTTCATGTTCAGTTGATTAGCGATGGTTTTGTCTGATTGACGAACTAATCGACGAATAGACTGAAGAGGCACGGCAGCAAGAAGATCACCACTGTTGGTCGTTAGGATTTTCTGCATGGGCAGTTTTTGCATTAAGCTCCAAGCCCTTGCCAAGTGCGTTGGGTGCAATCGACCTTCTGGATCTTCAAGGATCAAAAGAGGGCGCGCGCATCGTCTTAGATCGGTAGGGCCTTTGGCTTGTAAGTATGCGTTGAGCAAACCCATGAATAGTAAGCGAGTCTGTTTATTCTTGGTCTCTTCGACAAGTTGATGAATGCTCTTGTCATTTGCCCCTGCAGAATAAAGCAAACCATCCATCTGTTTTCTTGGATTTCGTCGAGAAGTACTTTTGAAAGAAAAGTAATGCTCAATCAGGCTTTGCATCGATTCTAGGCTACTGCGCATCTCGCCTTTATTTACATGACCAGGTATTGCCATTAAGCGGCGACAGGTGTTGTCGATACGTTTTTCTATCCTTGCCTGACGCCCATTTCCGTTATTACCGTTTCCATTCCCGGTATTGCCGTTACTCGTGTGGCTATTCCCGTCACCATTTCCATTGTTGCCATTGTAATGACCATTATTGTGCAGGTGAGCATTGTGGTTCAGCGATTTACTGTTGAAAGGACGATCAAAGTGCCTTGCATCTCGCAAACGAATCACAGGATGTAACGTCATTAACTCTTGCGCCAGTTTTTCAGAATGATGGAGCTTTAAAGGGTTGCCATCGATACCTAAGAAAGCGTAGTGGGTGGTCGTTTCATACTGTTCTAACGTCGCACTGATTCGGTAATAGATACGATAGGTGCCAAACTCATCTTGAACCCAGATAGGTTTGAGTTTGCGATAACGACCTGCGTTGAGTTCGCTCTTGTCGTTGGCTTTTAATGCGAGAACAATTTGAAGATGTTGAGATTGTGGATGTGAAACAGAATAATCGACATGAAAATCAGTCATTTCGAAGTGATATGGGACTCCGTCTGAGGGAAGAACGACGGACAAAGCATCAAGTAAAGAAGACTTACCCCAAGTATTTTCACCAATCAGCGTAGTTAGCTCGTCAAACGCGAGTGACATACGCTTGATACCTCGAAAGCCAGAAATCTCGATTCTTTCTAGTTGCATAGGCTTACTCCTAACGGAAGGCTCTGCTAATTGTTTGAAAGCTAACAGATATCTTTAATCATAATCGAAAAATTGTTATCCGGTATGCTCAGTTGTCACAAAACCCACTCTTTATTCATACGGATCAAAACGAGATTTTTGATCTATCTTGAGTATTTTTTTGCAGTGCAGTTTCATAAAATTCACGATTCTGTCATGATTCTCAACCTAGTATGAAGGGACAAAGAGAGAAGAAAATATGACTAAAAAGAATAAGCCAACAAAAATAGTGTTGGCACACATCAACGACACCCACTCATACTTTGAACCAACCTCGTTACAGCTATCACTTAAAATGAACAACCACATCATTGAACCTTATGTCAGTGCTGGTGGCTTTGCTCGAATCTCAACACGCTTTAAGCAATTAGAGCAAGATGCTAAGCGTCAGAAGGTCGGAACCTTGTTCCTGCATGCTGGAGACTGCTTCCAAGGCACGTTGTACTTTTCTTTATTCAAGGGAAAAGCCAACGCCGATTTGTTGAACGCCCTCAATATTGATGCCATGACCCTTGGCAACCATGAGCTAGACATGGGTAATGAGCCGGTCGCCATTTTCGCTAAAAGAATCAGGTTCCCATTGTTGGCGGGTAACTGGAATTTGTCGAATGAGGATATCAATAAAACTCATACCTTAGCGGACAACGACATTGTTAAGCCTTATCTAACTGAAACGCGAAGTGCTTCTTTTATAACGAAAGAGTTTGATGGCGAGAAGGTCGCAATCTTCGGCTTAAGCATCGACAAAATGGCGGGCATTGCGAACCCAGACTTTGATACACCATTTGAAAACGCGCTAGAAACGGCAAAAGCCACGATCGAGCAGATCCATCAAGCTGGTATTAACAAGATTGTGCTTCTGAGTCACCTTGGCTATGAGGCTGATTTAGAGCTAGCAGCGAATGTGCAAGGCATCGGTGTGATTGTTGGCGGCCATAGCCATCGTTTACAAGGCGATTTCTCAGATATCGGCTTAGTGAAAGATGATGATTACGGTGTAAAGGTTGGCGAAACCTATGTTGTGCAAGCTGGCTTCCATGCAATGAGCCTCGGACACTGTGAAATTGAGTTCGATTCTGCAGGCAAAGTAACGCACTTTAATGGCAAGAATGAACTGCTGTTGGGACGTCGATTGTTTATAGACGCCAAATTAAGTGAAGTAGGGCAAGGCGATGCTCACGATATGGCGTGTGAGTTTTTAAACAACCACTCAAATATCGCGGTATGTAAGAAAGATCCTGAACTGCAAAGCATTCTGACGGATAAATATCAGCCGAGAGTTCGAAAGCTTCAACAACAAGTTATCGCTCATGCTGGCACAAAACTCCGCCATGTTCGTATCCCTGACGAACAAGGGCCTAGCCAACTTGCGCCTTTGGTTGCTCAGTCGTTTCAATACCTGATGAACAAAAAAGGACACGGCGTAGAGTTTGCCATCCACAATTCTGGTGGGGTGAGAAACTCACTCAATAGCGGAGACGTCTCCGTTGCCGATATTGCCGGAAAACTACTACCGTTTGCCGTACCTATTGGTGTGTATGACGTAAAAGGTGAAACGATCGCAGGCATGTTAGAAGGGGCAATTAACAACGCGCTGGATAATGGTGTGGTCGGTACGGGTTCTGGCAGCTTTCCTTATACCCATAACTTGAGATTTTGTTATCACAAAGAAGCTCCCTTAGGACATCGTATTCATCATCTAGAAATACACTCTGAAACATCCGGTTGGCAGCCAGTGTCTCGCGACCGAATTTACCGAGGAGCGTCATCGGCCTACACCATGAAAGGCAAAGAAGGCTATAACGCCGTCTTAGATATGATAGGCGATGGCTTTGTTACTACTGACTCAATGGCCGACTGTTTTATTGAGTTCTTACAAGACCACCCGGAGTCACTTCAATACAACGAGCCGCTTAATTGCATGGAGTGCTTTCGATAATCATTAATAATACTTGCACTTAGTATTATTAATGAGGGTGATTTATAAATTTGGCATTGTTTATGCTTTATTTCTGCAGGTTGCCTTCTTGTGGAGATAAGCATGGATAAGAAAGATTGGTTAGACGCGGTAGCCGTCGTTGGGTGGGTGTCTGTTTGGTCTGCGTTAGTGTACTGGGTACCCATGGCTGGTTTATAGCTTAACAACCACCTACTAAAGTAGGTGGGTTAGTATTACGGACTGAAAGTCCGGATAC